>CAZZEV010000359.1:0-3024 GCA_964653305.1 uncultured Cellvibrionaceae bacterium
TTTTGGTCACCATTTGTTGGCGTGGTTTGAAATGTTGCAACGCGATTATTCGCGTTTAATCGACTGCCGCGCACGCATGAATTATTTGCCACTCGGTGCGGCTGCACTTGCGGGTACAACTTACCCAATCGACCGTGCTTACACCGCGCAATTATTAGGTTTTACTGCGCCGACTGAAAACTCGTTGGACTCTGTGAGCGATCGCGATTTCGCGATTGAATTCAGTTCCTTTGCGGCGATTTTGATGATGCATATGTCGCGCTTCAGCGAAGAGTTGGTGCTCTGGACTTCATCGCAATTCAGCTTTATCGATTTACCGGATCGTTTCTGCACTGGCTCATCTATCATGCCGCAAAAGAAAAATCCGGACGTTCCAGAATTAGTGCGCGGAAAAACTGGTCGCGTGTATGGTCACTTGACTGCGTTGTTAACGTTGATGAAGTCTCAGCCTTTAGCCTACAACAAAGACAATCAAGAAGATAAAGAGCCCGTGTTCGATGCCATCGACACCGTAAAAGATTGCCTGCGCGCATTCGCGGATATGGTGCCCGCAATTCTGCCGCGCAAAGAAAAAATGTACGAAGCTGCCAAGCGCGGTTTTTCTACCGCAACGGATTTGGCGGATTACTTAGTGCGTCGCGGAGTACCCTTTCGTGATGCGCATGAGATTGTGGGTAAATCGGTAGGCTACGGTGTACAAACTGGAAAAGATTTATCCGAAATGAGTTTGGCCGAGCTGCAACAATTCTCCACCGTTATCGAGCAAGATGTATTTGCTGTTTTGACGTTGGAAGGTTCAGTAGCAGCGCGCAATCACATTGGTGGAACTGCGCCAGTACAAGTAAAAGCCGCTGTTGAGCGTGCAAAAGAGAGTTTGGCTAGTCGCGCGTAATTTTTTCTATTGCGATCAATAAAAAAGCCGCGCTCTATGTTTAGAACGCGACTTTTTTATTCGGATTTATTGTGAATAATATTTTTCCCTAACGTATAAGCCAACAGGCTTGTCGGAATGAATTCAATTAGGTGGCCCTTAACTAAAAAAGCTGCGGTTATTGTTCTTGTAGTTACCAAAGGGGTATCCATCAAGGGTTTATCTTTTATAAATTGAATCACCCCATCTATTTCATTGTGATCTGAAGCAACCCTATCTGACCATTTTATTTCTGTGCATCCAGTTGGTTTTTGTGTCGCACTATCAAGTAAAACAATGTCTACTTCACCTTTTTTCCAGCGAGCATAAAACAATTGGTCAATAATATCACTGTGTAGCCATTGACTAAAGATAGCTGTTTCTGCAAGCGCGCCCATGGCTTCACTGTCAGGCTTTATATATCCAAACAACGCCGCCCTCATGGAAGGATTGGTTAAGTAAACCTTAAAGGACGTAGCGCGAGTAAAGTGCTTTGCACTTTCATCAATTCGATTAATGCGCTTAATTAAAAAAGCTGCTTCAAGATATTCCAAATAACGTTTCAAGGTGTTTTTTGCAACGCCTGATGATTGCGATAAATTCTCTAAGGTGATTTCGTTGCCCGTGTTATAAGCCAATACGGTAAATAATCGATTTAATTCTTGAATATCACTGACGCCATATAGACTTGGTAAATCTCGCAATAAAACTTTATCAATAATATCGCTTTTAATATAACGCCCACTGTCACCACGAATAGTTTCCGAGAATACCGCTTCTGGATAGCCACCGTAATTCAAGTAATGAATAAACTCTTCGTTAAGCTCGTTAATATTTAAGGCTTTAAATTCGCCATTTGCTACGCTAATAAGTTCATTTTCTCTGTTAATAAACTGCAAATATTCTGCAAAGGTGAGAGGCGGCAGCATAAATTCAGTAAATCGCCCTGCACCTGACTCCCTGCTTTTTAATCGCAACGCCGCCGCCGCAGAACCTGTAGCAATAAATTTAAAGCTGGGATAAGAATCTACCAGTGATTTTAGATGCACCTCCCAGTCACGGAGATACTGAATCTCGTCAAAAAATATTGTGAGTTGGCTGGTTCGAGTGTGCCCAAACTCCGTTAAAAATAAATTGAGAATTTTCTCCAGACTCAGGCCTGTATAAATCGGGGTTTCAAGGGATAGATAGAGAATTGATTTGGCAATCTCCCCATTTTGTAGAAGTCTGTCTATGGTGTGGTAGACCATTACTGTTTTACCAACACGTCGTGGCCCCATTAATATGGTCGCACGGTTGATAGATCGATCTGTTTGCAGGTCAAAAAATAGGTTGAAATACGCTCTGCGAGGTAGTTTTGCAAACCTCGATTCTATTTCTCCACCCTCTTCCCACCAAGGATTGTCAAAGTGAAGCCTATTTTTCACTTCATTTTCAGACACTTGCAGCATGTTGCACCATTAAGATCAGTTGATTAATCTTAATTTTATAAGTGTTTTTTGCTAAGGTCAATCAATTGATCTTAGCTGTTATCCCTGTGCTGGAAACTCAAAGAAAGGCAAAGGATAATGAATTTCGTTTTTAGCGGTTGCAGGGATATGGTTTAATTCACGTCACTTGCAGAGGCACTCCTTTCCCGCGATACGCGCGGCTATTTACAGCAACCACGAGAACAACTCATGTACGATCACTACGATGCTTTAATTTTTGATATGGATGGCACGCTGGTAGATAGCGGCCAACTGCATGAATTCGCTTGGAGCGAAACCCTAAATAAATATGGCATTCCTATTGATCGCCCATTTATGCGTTCGCTTGCCGGGGTGCCGACTAAAGGTACCATTGAAATTCTGTTGGAAAAATTTAATCTCACAGTTGTTGCAACCTTAGATGAGATGAACGATTTCAAAGAAGCTTGGGTACACGACAATATGCATAAGTTTGTAAAACCCACCGCGCTGATTGAAGTTGCCAAAAAGTATCATGGCATTAAACCCATGGCGATTGGCACAGGCGCATACACGCAAGAAGCCACCACTATTTTAGGGTTGTGTGGTTTGGATAAATACATAGATGCAATCGTTGGCGCAGATCAAGTTAAAAATCCGAAACCA
>CAZZEV010000360.1:0-2987 GCA_964653305.1 uncultured Cellvibrionaceae bacterium
GGCCAATAATCCTAAACTCTAGAAAGCCGCTAAAGTCAGCGTCTTTGGTGGAGAGCTTTTGCACCATCAGGCTGTAATTAAAATGCCCAATCTCTTTCAATGGCGATACAGTGAACACACCAAAACTCAACCCAAGCGGATTGGTTTTAGCATTGGGTGACAACAAGTCTTTATAAACTCGCAAATCGCGCTCAGAGGCACTCATCTGCGCTTTTTGAGTCATCACCAACTGACGTAAATCTTCGATAGTTTGGCGATCTATATCCGCGCTGGTGCGCAATTGCGCCAGCTCTTGGGAAAGCGCATCGGTCGCTTTTTGCTGCTGCGTATCCTGCTGGTGAGTTTGTGCTGCCTGCTGCTGATTGATTTGGTAAAAGCCCGCAAAATAGCTGGCAACCGCGCATGCAATAAACACCAACAGGAGCACCAAAATACGCATGATTTTGGCACCGGGGTTATGGGGAGTAATCCGCATGGGTGTGATTTTGCTGCCTTTAACCGTCACGCTTAGTCACCTTAGTGAAAAAAGTTTTGTCTTATTAGAAATGATCAGGGGCGATAAATCGCCCCTGATTAGAACACTAACACACCCAGCCTAAGGCATAAGCGCAACAACATTCAGACCCGCAGTTTCTTCAAAACCAAACATGATGTTCATGTTTTGAATCGCCTGGCCAGACGCGCCTTTTGTTAGGTTATCAATCACTGACAAAACCACCACAGTATCGCGATTTTGCGGGCGCAACACTGAAATCCGGCACATATTAGAGCCTTTCACTGAACGAGTTTGCGGTAATACGCCAGCTGGCAACACATCCACAAACGGCTCGTTGGCGAAACGCGCTTCGTACAAGGCTTGCAGATCAGGCAACTTGCTTACATCCAACGCAGTGGCATAAAGCGTAGCGTGAATACCGCGAATCATCGGCAATAAATGCGGTACAAAAGTCAAACCTACAGGTGCAACACCCGCTGGCTGTATATCGCGCAAGCCTTGCTCAATCTCTGGCAAATGACGATGACCGGCTACGCCGTAGGCCTTAAAGCTATCCATCACTTCAGTTAATAGATTGTCGATTTTACCTTGACGCCCTGCACCGCTCGCGCCGCTGGCCGCATTGGCGATAAGACGAGTTGGATCAACCAAATTATTCTCCAACAAAGGCAAGAAGCCCAGCTGGGTGGCAGTTGGATAACAACCTGGGCAGGCGATCAACTTGGCCGTTTTAATCGCTTCACGATTCACTTCGGGCAACCCATAAACTGCTTGGGCAACCAACTCTGGTGCGCCGTGGGGCTGGTTGTACCATTTCTCCCAGAGCGGAACATCGCGAATTCTGAAGTCGGCCGAGAGATCAATAATGCGCGCTTTGGTATTCATCAGCGCGGGCATCATGCCTTGCGCAACACCGTGGGGCGTGGCGAAGAACACCACATCCAGCTCGCCTAGTACCGCGACATCTGGCTCGGTAAAGGCCAAATCGATATGACCGCGCAGGCTTGGGTACATATCCGCCACTTTCACGCCCGCTTCGGCGCGCGAAGTAATTACCGCTACTTCAGCCTGTGGGTGATTGACTAACAACCGCAGTAATTCCACCCCGGTGTAACCTGTACCGCCAACTATGCCTACCTTAATCACGTGCAACCCCTTTGTTTGCTTAATCGTTTAGATGTGAGCTATGTTAGCCGCTCAAAATAGCGCTCTATGATAAGAGCCTTAGCGCCAAACCGAAAGTAAAAATATGACTCATGATTCAGAGCAAGCCGCCTCGCCGAACTTAAATAGCCGCTGGCAACGCCAACTTGAACACTGGCGCGATCAAATGGCCGGTATGGATGCCCTACCCCAACTCACTATTCTCGGCCTACTCACCGGTATTCTGGCGGGAGTGGTCATTGTGATTTTCCGCCTTTTGGTAGAAATTCCCCTGCACTTTGCACTGCCTGGCCACACCGAAAACTTTGAAGGATTAAGTTCCCACTGGCACTTTTGGCTGCCCTTTCTCGGCGCTGTCGCCTTTGGTTTAGTACTGCAAAAGGTCGATAAAAAACATCATGCCGCCAGTGTTGGCCATGTGATGGATCGCATTCACAACCATCAAGCCCGCCTGCCATTGGGGAACTTTATTAACCAACTCTTTGGTGGCGCTTGGTGCTTGGCGACCGGGCAATCAGTTGGCCGCGAGGGCCCCGCCGTACATCTAGGTGCAGGCAGCGGTAGCTTGCTCGGCCAGTGGTTGCGATTACCTAACAACAGTTTGCGTCCATTGGCGGGTTGCGGTGTAGCGGCGGCGATTGCAGCCTGTTTTAACACCCCCATGGCAGGTGTGATTTTTGCCATGGAAGTCGTAGTGATGGAATACAGCATTGCTGGCTTTATTCCCGTTATTCTCGCTGCGGTTGCAGGCACTACTATCAATCAACTCGTCTTCGGCTCAGACACGGTTTTTCATCCCCCGCAAGCCAGCCTGCAAAGCCTATCTGAATTACCTTTTATGGCTCTGGCAGGCTTGATCGTTGCGGTCTTTGCCGCACTCTTTATTCGCTTACAAGCCTATTGTTGTAAGCAGTCACTCAATCGCCCCATCGCCCTCCGCTTTGCGATCGCGGGCCTATTGGCGGGATGCGTCGCCATATTTGCCCCGCAAATTATGGGTGTTGGTTACGACACTATCGATAAGGCACTCGCGGGCAACATGGGCTTTTGGTTGTTAATTGGCATTCTAGCCGCCAAGTTGCTGGTGACGGGCGTGAGCTTAGGTGTCGGCATGCCAGGCGGAGTCATTGGCCCCTTACTCTTTATGGGTGCCTGTATTGGCGGCGCGGTGGGCATTATTGCCAACCACCTTATGCCAGGCTCGGCCAGTGCCGTTGGCTTCTATGTGTTGTTGGGCATGGGCGCCATGATGGGTGCGGTGTTAAATGCACCGCTCGCCGCCATGATGGCAATCCTGGAACTCACCTATAACCCGAACGTGATTTTC
>CAZZEV010000361.1:0-2971 GCA_964653305.1 uncultured Cellvibrionaceae bacterium
ATACATAGGTTATTTACTTGTATAACTTAATATCACGGTAAGTATTAACGAAGAAGCCAGTAAAATTATATTTTCAAAAATTAATCTAAGACTAAAAAATCCCTGTGGAAGCACAGGGATTTTCTCTAAGCAACAAAAGCTATCGTTCGAGTATGTACTCTTGAACGGATAACCCTTTACGTAAAATTATTTTCCATATTCCGCCTTGCTCCAAACCTGAACTGGATACGCAAATATTTCCATTCGATGCATCCATAAATAATGTAGTGGACCTATCGCCCTTGTGAATAAGGGTTGCACTAGACCCGTTGGCAGCCCACTTCAAACAAACTTCGGCACCTCGCTCTTCAACCAAGGGCGCTATTGACGGTTTTTGTTGCACGCTTACGCTGGCAGGAGGCGCCACCTCAGTGTGAATGATTTTTCCATTGTGCAGCACAGAAAGCGAGGCCAAATCTATATAAGGAATAATTGCGGAAAAGTATTGCTCCTGCTGCGGCACTGGATGATCTACTTTCGGTAATTCAACAAAATAAATTGCTTCTGTACCATCAGTTGCAACAACTTTAAGTTGATACTCACTTGCAGCGCTGATTTTAGGCGATGCGTTTAAGGGTACTAAACGGCGCAAGCTAACCACATCTGAAGAATTAATTTGCCCCGTTATAAACAAACTACGGCGAGCGCCAAGATCGGGCTTTTGAAGTAGTGTTTGAGCAACTTTGGCAAATGCTTTTGGGGGTTTACTTTGAATATAATCTTGCACCGCAATATAGGAATAATCAGATACAAACTTCGGTTTGCAATAGCTCATTAAATCCGCGTAGCTATTGGGCCCATAGATTTTATCTAATCCTAAACTCACGGCGAGGCTGCCAATAATACTGGGATCGTATGGATAATCATTATCCACCGTTTCAGGATTGTTGCAGTTAACGTGCGCACGGCCAAAATTGTGTCCTAACTCGTGAGGCATTAAATTCGCGTTATCGATATCCATACCAATTGCATCAACACCGGGCATATCCGCTTGACCACCAAAAGGTGAATTTTTTATATTTCCGCTAAAATAGCCGTAGTAATAGCTTGGGTCTTGATCAATGACATGAAGCTCACGAATTTCAGTTAGCAAATTAGTCATGTTGGCAGCCTGTGACACTTGCGATGTAAACCCAGCGCGAGTTCGCAACTTTACATCCGCAAAAGGCCAGTTTTCCTTTATGTCATTTTGAATTTGGGTCTCATCAGGAATCACTGCTGACAAGCCCAAAACCGTTGTGGGCACCAAGGTCAAATAGAGCACAGCGGGGTCTGCAAATGTTGGCGTAATTGTTTTCACTTTATTATTTAAATTAACACTCAAGACTAAGCCAGATGCCATCCACTCTTTAGGAATAATCGCATGATAATTATCGATAAGATTTGCGTATTGTTTTGTTGTAGGTAACTTTGACGGCTTATCCATCATAAGCACTTTGGTTTGTCCATTTAAGGACAACGAGAGAGACACTTCAGGTATTGCAGCAGAAGCTGAGGCGGTTACATGCACACGAAATAATGCCTCACGATTTGGTACCAATTTAGGATTAGATGTGAGCACTGCCTGCCCCCAATCTATTGCACGAATTACCGGTTGAGCCACGGCTATTAGCGAATCATCAATCGCAGTTTTTGCTTTCAGAAACGTAGTTGGCGCTGCCGTAGATCTAATAACAACCGTAAGGTTTGTGCCTACAAAAGGTAGGTCTACAATATCAGTTGCTCCAGATGCTGGGCAATTCTGAAGCGTTTTAACGGGCACCCGTGGCAACTGATAATCAAGTTCAGCATAGAACTCACACGTATTGATCAACCCAACAAAGAGAGTATCGGTTGTAGCCCACTCAACATTTAAAACACCCGCACTATTATATTTTGCAGTCACGGGAAATTTTACATTTTTTATAATTGGCTCTGGCGCAAGTGACAATGGATCTGCAGGACAGGTAAGATCACCTATCTTTATCGGCAAACTTACATCATGGGTAACTGCTACAGATTTTGCTTTCAATGCATTTACAATACTTAAGGACTCAGTATCCTTCGCAAAACTGGCACAAGTTTGCCCAATATTCACATCAGCACCAGCGGCAAAAGTCACATCATTCAGTGCAGTTAGCCTGCTGACGGGTGCGCGATGCACACTCAAGTGAGTTAACCGCGAATTCCCACCCAAGCCATCTAAATTCGTCAAAGCACTTAAATCCCAAAATTCAGCAAACTCCAATGGAAGATTTTTCAAGGCATCAATATTGGTGAAAGACCCAGTTTCAAATAAAACTTTTTTTAACTTTGTCAGCGCTGAAAGTGCATCTATGGAATCAAATGTCGATGGCACGACGTTGTCGTTATACATTAAAAATTCGGTTAAGTTAGTGGCGTATTGAAGCCCATCTAAACTCGTTACTTTGCCGACGACTTGAAGACTTGTTAACGTTTTTAAATTTTCAGTCGTAATTGCAGAAGACGCAGAAAATCCCAGTGCTGAATGTATAGCAGCATTTAATGTTGCGTCTTTAATCGTGACGACACCACTGAAGAGACTTGATGAGCTAGACGATAAAGAGCTTTCAGATGAAGATGAGGACGAAGATGAACTAGAATTTGGGGTAGATGACGCGCTACTCAGTGGGCTCGTTGTAGAACTTGAAGAGCTGCTCGACAAAACAGACGAGGATGACTGCACGCTTGATGTGCTCGTAGCTGTAGAAGATACCGGAGCCATGCTAGAATGGTTCCATTATTTCCGCCACCGCCACCGCCACCGCCACCGCCACCGCCACCGCCACCGCCACCGCACCCAATTAGACCAAAAGAAATAAATACACTCAAACCCATTGAAAGATATTTTTTATCCATAAAGCCCACTCCTAGGAAAATATTTTTATGTTTAGATTCATTTTGTTAACGCGGCCTATAGTATATTTCCCAG
>CAZZEV010000362.1:0-946 GCA_964653305.1 uncultured Cellvibrionaceae bacterium
CGCCCTTAATACAAACCGTCATTCGGCGTTTGTTTGGTGAACAGATTCCCATGGTGGATGGCGATCATTTTGGTAGCGTTGCAGCAGGCTTGGGTGTTTGGGCGGGGCGGGTGTTTAGGTAAATTTTATTGATGTAAATCAGTTTTGGCTTGTGGGGGCATAATTCATAAAAAAGTCGGCTCCAAAATACATTTCATAGTGTCGATAAAGTTTACACTCAAGGTTTTTTGATTTTTTTTGTGATGCGCATCACTTTGATTTAAATGCAATAACTGTAGTTGGTATTTTTCTTGCTATTAATTTGGCGCCGAAGTGTGCAAATTATCGAGCTATCTAATTTATCTATATCGTGGAGTGTTTATGTCTATTCAATGGATTAAAAAAATTGCGACCGCAGTGGTATTGCTTGTGAGCAGTAACTGTTTTGCTGGGGTTATTGTGGATGTGGTGGGCGTTAATAAGAAGCTTAATTTCCTGCAATCTGTAAGTTGGGAGCACAATGTACTTGATAACGGTTTTGCTTTGGGTTCTGCGCAAAGCGCCAATGTTAGTATTCAATTGTGGGATGATTCACGTTCATGGCTTGATGGCCGTGAATCTGCGACCATCACAATCGGTGTGATTGATTTTGAAGATGGCGCTCTTTCATATAATGCTGTTTCTGATTGGGCTGGCAGCTTAGGTATTAGCTCAATGGGGTTTTTAAACTCATTTGGTGAGTTGAAGGTTACTGTGGCTAGCTCTTGGGGTGATTTTAATATTGGCACCTCAACTCTAACAGTAAATACCGCTGATGCAGCTCCTACTAAGGTGCCAGAGCCAGGCAGCTTGTTGTTATTGTCACTTGGCTTGTTAGGCTTAGGTTTGGCGCGTAGACAAAAGTAAATTTTGATAGTGTCAGGGATGGTTGATATGTAAGGATTGGCGTGGACGTGCTGTAAAGAAA
>CAZZEV010000362.1:956-2966 GCA_964653305.1 uncultured Cellvibrionaceae bacterium
GGTGCCTGCTGCTATGTGTATTTGGGAAAGGGCGTTTGTCAGGGATCAGCCTGATATTGGTTTTCTTTCTTTTTTTGGCTTTTCTTCCTTGCCCCAGTTATAGAGTTCTGGAAATAACCGCAACCAGATACCAACCACCAACAAAGTACCAACACCACCCATGACCACGGCGGGCACTACACCTAGCCATTCGGCGGTGACACCAGACTCAAATTCTCCAAGCTGGTTAGAGGCGCCGATAAAAATCGAATTCACTGCGCCCACACGCCCACGCATCTCATTGGGAGTTTGTAGTTGGACGAGGGTGGAGCGAATCACCACGCTCACCATATCCGCCGCACCCATCACAATTAGCGCGAGAAGTGATAGGAAAAACCATTCGGATAATCCAAAAACTAAGGTGGTTATGCCAAATATTCCAACGCAGATAAACATGGTTCGCCCTGCATTTTTTTGTAACGGATAGCGCGTTAAATAAATTGCTAACACGAGTGCGCCTATGGCTGGCCCGGCGCGCAAAAAACCTAAACCGACCGCGCCAACATGTAGAATTTTTTCGGCATAAATGGGAAGTAGTGCGGTAGCGCCGCCGAGCAGAACTGAAAATAAATCTAATGAAATTGCACCCAGCACAACGTTGCGCTGCCAAATAAATTGAATGCCTGCCGTTAATACCTGCCAGGTAACGGGCGCGTTGGGGCGAGCGTGTTCCCTAAAACGAATTAAAAGTATTTGCGTGAAGGCGATGATAAAGAGTAAGCCGCTTGATGCGTAAACAAAGGTTGTTCCGCCTAGAAATAATAATCCGCCGAGGGCTGGCCCTGCGATAGTGGCGAATTGTCGTGATGCGGAACCAAGCGCGATAGCTTTGGGCAACAAATCCAAACCAACTAAATTTGGTAGGAGTGCTTGCAGTGCGGGGCCTTGGAAAGCGCGTACACAGCCAATGCAAATTGCGCCGATAAAAATCCAGAGCGGCGACACAAGATCGAGCACCACGCTTGCGCAAAGCGTGAGTGAAATTATCGCTTCCAAGCATTGCGTGATCAAAATAATTTTGCGACGGTTATAGCGGTCAGCCACTTGGCCAACCACTAACACCAAAAACACTTGCGGTAAAAATAACACTAAACCTAAATAACCTAGGCTGAGTGCGCTGTGGGTGAGCGTGTACAAATGCCAACCCAGTGCCATCATCACAATTTGGTTGGCCATGAAGGATAAAACTTGGCTGTACCAAAAGCGTTTGTAATTTTTATTTTTGTTAAGTTCTGGGTCGAGGAATTTCAAAGGCGTAACCGAAAAAAAGTAGCAGTAATAAAAAAGCCGCACTAGGTGCGGCTTTCGTCAATCATTACACGTTAAACAAGAAGTGCATGACATCGCCATCTTTTACGATGTATTCCTTACCTTCTTTGCGCGATTTACCGGCAGTTTTTGCGCCTTGCTCGCCTTTGTATTGTACAAAGTCTTCATAGGCGATGGTTTCAGCCCGGATAAAACCTTTTTCAAAATCAGTATGAATAACGCCAGCCGCTTGGGGTGCAGTTGCGCCTACGGGTATTGTCCAAGCGCGCACTTCTTTTACACCGGCGGTGAAATAGGTTTGCAAGCCGAGCAATTGATAGCCTGCACGAATCACGCGGTTTAAACCGGGTTCTTCCATGCCCATTTCATCTAAAAATTCTTTTTTGTCTTCGCCATCAAGTTCAGCGATGTCAGCTTCAAGTTTGTTGCAAATAGGCACTACAACCGATTTTTCTTCTTCAGCAATTTTGCGCACTACATCCAAATGTGGATTGTTTTCAAAACCATCTTCTGCCACGTTGGCGATGTACATGGTAGGTTTGAGGGTGAGCAAATTAATCTCTTTGAGGATAGCGATCTCTTCTTTATCGAGCGGGAAAGAGCGCAGTGGTTTGGCTTCGTTCAAATGCGGTTGGATTTTTTCCAAAATCGCTTTCATCGCCATGGCATGTTTGTCTTGGCCTTTAGCGGCTTTAGCGTAAC
>CAZZEV010000363.1:0-2957 GCA_964653305.1 uncultured Cellvibrionaceae bacterium
CACATCTTTGGTGGCATTCGCGAATCGCTCAGTGTTGCGCCTGCCAAATTAGCCGATACAGAAAAGGTGGCTAACTTTGAAGCACTTGAACGTAACTGGGTGCAGTCAATGTGCGCGTTTCAGTTGGTTACGGTTGATCTTTTGGTTCTGGCTGCCTTACTGTTCTTGCTAGCTTTTACCGACGTTCTCCTACAAAAGCAGCTCATAGGTTTTGGGCTTGCAGCATTTTATTTTTTGTGGGGCTGTGCGTGGTTAGTACAGATTTTCGCTCTGCGGCGAAAGGCAAAAGACTATTTGCTGCTCGGTCATTGGTTTTTTTGGTTTGGTTGTTCCGCACTTATTTACTGGGGTTCGCTTTCTCTGTGATGCAGGATGCGGCCAAATTGCGGGTATACAAACGTGACGATTTCCACCATATCCCATTCGCAGGCGTGGGATTTCCGCGGCGGTGGGTGAGAGAGGGATGAGGCACCTGAACAATTCGTTTTACGAGAAATAAATGAAGAATTTGTAATTGCTTTAGACGAGTCAGGTTTAATCTATAAACAAAAAGTCGCTAATTATTTAAATACCGGTGACGCTTTCTTTTTTGCCGAGGAAGGGCGCTTGGCCGAAATTGAAACAATCGTATTTGGGAGCGAAGGGCAGTATTGGCAGATGATGGATATAGATGATTTTTTGGCTAATCCTTTAACGGTTGCGGTATTAAAAAATAGATTACAGCTTTTTTAAATCTTAAGTACATAGATAAGATGTAGTGCACTTATCAAAACCATTTGCTGTTCATGCTGGCCTCTATAAACCACGCTAAGGCTTTGCCTTTATTCTCTTTTCGCCACGCCATATAAAGTGGTGCTTTAGGGCGCGGTACTAAGCAATCGAGCGCAATTAAATCGCCGTTAGCCAATTCATTTTTAATAAGGTGTTTTGGTAAAAATCCTACGCCAACTCCCATCACTTGCGCTTGAATTTTTGCAGGGGCGTTGGCAACACGAATGGTTTGACGGCTCTCCAATAAGCCTGATGATCGCCCTAGCGTCGTCAAGGACGAATCCGCAACAACTATGGTTGGAAAGGCTTGGATCGCCGCTGCATCCACGGGCCCTTTGTGCAAGCGCAGAGGATGTTCGCGTGCTACTGCAAACACAAACTCAATCTCACCCAGTAAGCGATACTCAAATAAGCCCTTAGGTAAATCGCCGCTTGCGCCCAAGGCTAGATCACAGCGTTCGGCGGTTAGTGCATCCCAGGTGCCGCCCAATACTTCTTCGCTTATGGCAATCGCCACGCGCTTATCCAGTTGGTTAAAAGCATTGATTTGCTGGAGGAGTGGTGTGAGAGGGAGCACTGTATCTTTGGCGATACGTAGCTGTGTCTCCCAGCCCGATTCTAATTGCTGTACCGCTTCTTCTATGGCGTTGGCCGCCTGCAGAAGTTGGCGCCCTTGTTCCAGTAATAATCTGCCTGCAATGGTGAGTTGTGCTCGCTGCTTAGAGCGATCAAAAATACTGATTCCTAAGTCGGATTCTAGCTTTTGAACCGTATAGGTGAGCGCAGATGGGACCTTAAAAAGTACCTCTGCTGCTGCGCCAAAGCTACCTTTACGGTCAATTGCATCCAGCACTCGTAGGGCTTCCAGCGTAATAGCGTTGTGCATGATTAGGATCTCAAGCAATTGTTCAAAAAATTTGAACTTCAATCTCAAAATCTTCCGCTTTTTTGTCTCTCAATACAAGCCTAAAGTAACCAACAAGTGAGGCGCACGGGGCGCCGCCCAACAAAACGAGGTGACCTATGATCAGTATTAGACGCAGCAACCAACGCGGTAGCGCCGATTTCGGTTGGTTAAAGAGCAAGCACACTTTTTCCTTTGGCAACTATTACGATGAAAAACACATGGGTGTTTCAGCGCTGCGTGTGATTAACGACGACAGAGTTGCACCTGATGCTGGCTTCCAAACCCACGGTCATCGCGATATGGAAATTATCAGCTACGTGTTGAAGGGTGAAATCGCCCACAAAGATAGCGAAGGTAATGTGGCAATTTTGCCGCCAGGTGAATTTCAACTAATGTCTGCAGGTAGCGGCATTCGCCATAGTGAGTTCAATCCATCGGCTAGAAATGAGTTACATTTTTTGCAAATTTGGATTCAGCCCAACGTTTACGGTCAAAGACCAGGTTACCAACAAAAAGACTTCGGCCAAGTTCACGGTTTAACCTTAGTTGCTAGCCCAGACGGTAAAGATGGCAGTATGGTGATTAAGCAAGACGCGCAATTGCATCAATTGATTTTGGATGCTGATAAAGACGTTCGTTTACCGGCATCAACAAGCCGCACTTATTACGTGCATGTAATTGAAGGCGAATTGAAAATTGAAAATCAAATTGTAAAACCAGGAGATGGCGCGACTATAGAGAATGTGGATGACTTGCAATTGATTGCGCTGAATCAAAAGGTCAGAGCATTGGTGTTTGATTTGCCATAATTGTTTGCGCTTTAAAACATACATCTCTCAATTGTTAATTGAGAGATGTATGTTTTTGCTCGTTTACTTTCGACGCTTCCCAGCCATTGATCGCTAGCTTGCGTGTGTGGCCCCACATATAACCGCCCATGTTTCCGCTGGCCTGTATAACTCTGTGGCAGGGTATTAAAAATGCCACAGGATTACTGCCTATTGCTGTGCCAACGGCTCTTGATGCGTTTGGTTTGTTAATGTTATTTGCTATATCGCCATAACTCATCAATTGCCCTAGGGGAATATTTAAGAGGGCCTCCCATACTTTTAATTGAAATGCAGTTCCTTTTAAATGTAATTTGATTTTTTCTAACTGCTGCCAGTCGTGTTGAAAAACTGAGATGGCATCCCGCTGAAATTTTTCTACCTTTGGGCGATATTGGGCGTTGGGGAAGCGCTGCTTAAGATCATGCAATGCTTGCTGCTCATCGTCTTCA
>CAZZEV010000364.1:0-2949 GCA_964653305.1 uncultured Cellvibrionaceae bacterium
CTTCGCCTGGGCGGCAATAAGCAATGCAGGTTTCGGCTTGCGAGGTGCCTGGGTTGGCTACGAACATGCGTATGCCAATGTTCTCATTGTCTTTTTGCTTATCCAATAAGCCTCTTAAGTAGTCCTGAGCTGATTCAGTAATATCAACATTAACCATGTTTACGCTGCTCTCTCTGCCGTATTGTGAGGCTGTGTACGCTCACAAACTTATACCCGATTAAATTACTCGGGTATTCTACTGCAATCGGCTAGAGAGATAAACGCTGAAATCAACAGTGGGAGCAATTGGGTCTATGCTTAGGAGTTTTAGTCGCCGCGCCAAGGCTTGTCTGGTAGAATTCACGCCACTCTTCTATATCGATAACTTTTGATATAGATCTCAAATTTTCAGGTACAACAGGTTAATCCATGAGCAATAACCACGCACGCCAAGCCCGCATCCATTCGTTACATGAAGCCATTAAACAGCACATTTTGATTTTGGATGGCGCCATGGGCACCATGATTCAGAGCTATAAATTGCAAGAGGCGGATTATCGCGGTGAGCGTTTTGCCAATTACCACATGGATATCGCAGGCAATAACGATCTGCTTTCTATTACTAAGCCGAACGTCATCCGTGAAATTCAGCAGGCTTATTTGGATGCTGGTGCAGATATTCTGGAAACCAACACCTTCAACGCCACACGCATTTCAATGACCGATTACGACATGGAAGATTTAGCGCGGGAGCTAAACGTGGCATCGGCAAGACTAGCCCGTGAGCTTTGCGATGAAATGACTGCAAAGAACCCGGCAAAACCCCGTTTTGTTGCCGGTGTACTCGGCCCAACCAGCCGTACCTGTTCCATATCGCCAGACGTAAACGACCCCAGTGCGCGCAATGTCACCTTCGATGAATTGGTTGAAAACTATTTAGAATCCATTGATGGTTTGGTTGAGGGTGGCGCGGATATTTTATTGATCGAAACTATTTTCGATACGCTCAACGCCAAAGCTGCTGTATTCGCGGTGAAAAAATATTTTGACGATCACGGTTTTGAATTGCCGATTATGATTTCCGGCACCATTACCGATGCCTCTGGCCGTACGCTTTCAGGTCAAACCACAGAAGCCTTTTACAATTCACTCGCACACGCCAAACCACTCAGCATTGGTTTGAACTGCGCATTGGGTGCAAAAGAATTGCGTCAATATGTGCAAGAAATGTCGCGCGTGGCCAATTGCTATGTAAGCGCTCACCCTAACGCGGGTTTGCCGAATGAATTTGGCGAGTACGATCAAACCGCCGAAGAGATGCGTGAGATTGTAGAAGAATTTGCGGCGAGCGGATTCTTAAATATTATCGGCGGATGCTGCGGCACTTCGCCTGCACACATTCGCGCCATCGCAAACGCTGCTGCAAAATATCCACCGCGCAAAATTCCAGAGATCGAACCGGCCTGTCGTTTATCTGGCCTAGAGCCTTTCAACATTACAAAAGATTCGCTTTTCGTAAACGTGGGTGAACGCTGTAACGTTACCGGCTCTGCACGCTTCAAAAAATTAATTGTAGAAGAAGACTATTCCACTGCGCTCGAAGTTGCCTTAGAGCAAGTAGAAAACGGCGCACAGATTATCGATATCAACATGGATGAAGGCATGTTAGATGCCGAGAAAGCCATGGTGAAATTCCTCAACTTAATTGCAGGCGAACCAGACATTTCCCGCGTGCCGATTATGGTTGACTCATCCAAATGGGAAATTATTGAAGCCGGATTAAAATGTATTCAAGGCAAGCCGATTGTTAACTCCATCAGCTTAAAAGAAGGCGAAGAAGAATTTTTACACAAAGCCAAATTGTGTATGCGCTATGGCGCTGCCGTTGTGGTCATGGCCTTTGATGAAAAAGGCCAAGCCGATACCATTGCGCGTAAAAAAGAAATTTGTGAAAGATCCTATCGCACACTGGTGGATAAATTAAATTTCCCGCCTGAAGATATTATTTTTGACCCAAATATTTTCGCCGTTGCAACCGGCATTGAAGAACACAACAACTACGCCGTCGATTTTATTGAAGCCACGCGTTGGATTCGCGAAAACTTACCTCACGCAGGCATTAGCGGCGGGGTATCTAACGTTTCGTTTTCATTCCGCGGCAACAACCCCGTGCGCGAAGCCATTCACTCAGTATTCCTGTATCACGCCATTAAAGCGGGCATGAACATGGGTATCGTTAATGCAGCCAATTGGCGGTGTATGACGATTTACCCCAAGAATTAAAAGACAAAGTTGAGGATGTGATTCTCAACCGCCATGAAGGCGGCACCGAAGCATTATTGGATATTGCCGAGAAATATCGCGGCGATGGTTCAACGGGCGAAGTAAAAGAAGATGCCGAATGGCGTTCACTGCCCATCGCCAAGCGTATTGAACACGCCTTGGTAAAAGGCATTTCGCTGCACATTGAAGCCGACACCGAAGAAGCGCGCCAGCACTACCCTCGCCCACTAGATGTCATCGAAGGCCCCCTCATGGACGGCATGAATGTGGTGGGTGATTTATTCGGTGCGGGCAAAATGTTCTTACCACAAGTGGTGAAATCAGCGCGCGTAATGAAACAATCGGTTGCTTATTTGCAACCCTTTATTGAAGCGGAAAAAACCGAAGCGTCAAAACCTAACGGCAAAATTTTAATGGCCACGGTTAAAGGCGATGTGCATGACATCGGCAAAAATATTGTTGGTGTTGTATTGCAATGTAATAACTTTGAAGTGGTTGATCTTGGCGTAATGGTGCCTTGCGATAAAATTATCGACACCGCCATTGAACAGAATTGCGACATCATTGGCCTCTCTGGCTTGATTACTCCATCACTCGACGAAATGGTTTTTGTGGGTCGCGAAATGGAGCGCCGTGGAATTAACCTCCCCTTAATGATTGGCGGTGCAACCACATCCAAAGCGCACA
>CAZZEV010000365.1:0-2947 GCA_964653305.1 uncultured Cellvibrionaceae bacterium
TGTGTTGCTTGCGGATCTATCACTATTTCTGCATGGGTTACACAAATATCACTGCCGGAAATCCATACAGGATTTAAACGCAATTCTTTTATGTGTGGGTTATCGACCACCATTTGACTTACGCACGTGAGCAAGCGCGAAATTTCATAGTGATTTAAAGGCGCAGCGCCATCGCGCTCGCGAATTTTTCCTTTGCTAATGGCCTGCAATAATAAATAGCGCGAGAGCGCCATATTTAACGGCGGTAAGGCGATAGAGGCGTCTGTTGCCAGATGCCATTTGTTGGTAGCTTCGCCGAGTGCGATAAAGGGGCCAAATACCGGATCTATTGAAACTTGAATTCGCAGCGGTGTCGCATCTTGCGCGGCGGAATCGTCCATGGCTAAACCATAAGCCGCTAAAAAGTGTTTGGTGTTTTCTTGCGAAAGTTTTTCCTCTTTGTCATCGCAGTGAAGTTGTATGGCCAATTGTGCGTGATGCGGAATTTCCTCCATCATTGATTCAGGCGTTTCGGATAATAATTTTTGATTGCGGCGATAATCCACCATATGCATAAACGCAATGATCGCACCTTCGGGTGTGCGGAAGGATGCTATTTTTGCCTCGCCAAATAAATAGCGCGCAGCTTGTGCCGCTTCTTCGCCCATCCAATTAACCAGTAAATTCGGCTTTCGGCCTTTGTGATTGGCGTAGGTGTCGATAATGGCCTGCGCATAAACGTCAGGCGCTACTAAAGCCGAGGGCGCATGTATGAGCAAAATGTTTTCGATACTATTTTCTTGCAACAAACGTTTTAACACCTGCGTATATTCTTCGGGTGTTGCATCGCCCAATAAATTAATGGGGTTGTGTGCGCGTGAGCCGGGGCGCAACATTTTTTGAATATCTGCTATTAGAGTTTCGTTGAGTTTTTCTAATCGACCACCACGTTGTACCAGTGTATCCACCGCCATGGCAGAAGGGCCATTGCCATTGGTGACAATCACTAATTGCTCACCGCGAATCGGTTTGCCGTTGGCGAGTGTTTCTACCGCAGCCATTAATTCGCGCAAATCGCCCACGCGTAACATACCGGCGCGGCGAAATGCGGCATCGTAAACGGCATCCAAACCTAAAGGTTTAGACGAGCGGTGCGTTGCATCACTCGACGAAGCTCGCGTTAAAAGCGCAGCTGTTTCAGGCTGCCCACCCGCTTTAATAATCAATAAGGGTTTGTTGAAAGAAGCGGCGCGCGCAGCTGATAAGAACGCGCGGCCATCGGTGATATTATCGATATAAAACAAAATCGCTGTGGTAGAAGGGTCGCGCCCCAAATAATCAATCAATTCATCAAAATCAATATCGACTGCATCGCCCAACGAAACGATATACGAAAAACCGATACGTCTGCGGCGCGACCAATCTAACAGCGCAACACACATGGCGGAAGATTGCGATAAAAATGCAATCTTGCCGGGTTGCGCTTGAGTGTGCGCATAGCTCGCATTGAGCCCCAAGGCTGGCGCCATAAACCCGAGCGAATTGGGGCCCAGCAAGCGAATGTTCCAATGAGCAGCAATCTGCTGCATTTGTTGCTGCAGATTCGTACCCTGCGCTGTGTATAAACTTTCTAATCCACTCGCAATTACAATGGCGCACCGAGTGCCTTTGCGCCCCAATTGCATGATGATAGCGGGCACACGGCTGGCACGTGTGCAAATAATCGCGAGGTCTGGCACTAATGGCAGTTCATCAATTGAGCGATAGGCCAATACGCCCTGTACCGATTTGTAATCAGGCGTAACCGGCATAATGGGGCCGTTAAAGTGGCCTTGCAACAAATTGCGCATAACCGCAAAGCCGGGGCGGTTGCTCGCGTTGGATGCGCCAATCACCGCAATCGATTGGGGTTTGAACAAACTATCTAAATGTTTAAAGCTCATTGCCAGCAACCTGCGTACAATCGTCAATAGAATTTCAGTATAGCCTCTGGGACAATGAACCCTTTGCTGTAGATTAATCTATTTCAAAAAATCCCATTCTTCTTATCAAGCCGTTGTCGCTTTGTAAGCAAATCTGTTGGAAAAAATATGCGTGGAATGAACCATCCCGAACCCATTGCCAAAAAAAATGGTGCCGATGTCAATGTGAATATGCAGGAAACCTTTCGCTACCTTTGGCCGTACCTGTGGGCATTTAAAGGTCGCGTAATTTTGGCCATGCTCGCTCTTATTGCCGCAAAGTTGGCTACGCTCTTAATGCCGTGGGCGTTAAAGCATGTGATTGATAGTGTTGACCCGAGCGTTCGCCCAGAAGTCTATTTGCCTGTGGCCTTTCTCATTTTTTATGGCTTGCTGCGTTTTGGCAGTGTTTTTCTTGGTGAAATACGCGATGCACTCTTTGGTCGTGTAACTGAACGCGCCATGCGCAATATTGGCTTGCGAGTATTCAAGCATTTGCATTCATTGGATTTAGCCTTTCACCTCGACCGCGCTACCGGTGGAATTAGCCGCGATATTGAACGCGGCACCAATGGCATCAGTTTTTTAATGCGCTTTTTAATGTTCAACATAGTGCCCACGTTGGTTGAAATATTATCGGTGGCGATTATTTTTGCGGTGGCTTTTTCGTATTGGTATGCGGTTATCACGTTGGCTGCGGTTGCGATATATGTCGCCTTCACGATAATTACCACCGAATGGCGCAATCGCTTTGTGCGCGAGGCGAATCAAGCGGATTCATCCACCAATACCCGCGCAATCGATAGCTTGCTCAATTACGAAACCGTAAAATATTTTAATAACGAGCAATACGAGGCAGACACTTACGATAAGTTTCTCGCCAATTGGGAAACGGCAAAATTAAAAAATCGCATGACTCTATTAACCCTCAACTCAGGGCAAGCATTTATTATTGCAGCGGCTATGACAGTCATGATGATTATGGCCGCCAATAGCGTGCTCGCCAA
>CAZZEV010000366.1:0-2932 GCA_964653305.1 uncultured Cellvibrionaceae bacterium
ACTGATAAAGCAGGATAAGAATAAGGACGCTAAATGAAATTCACCGAAGCCCAACTCGAAACCGCCATTGTCGGCCTGCTCAAAGAGCAAGGTTATCCCCATGTGTTGGGCGCGAGTATCAGCCGCAGCGCTAGCGATGTACTTATCAAAGATGATCTGCGCGCTTTTTTGGCCAAGCACTACAAAGCTGAGGGCATTACCCAAAACGAAATTAACGGCATCATCCGTCAACTCGAATTACTACCCGCGAGCGACCTTTACGACAGCAACAAAACCTTTTGCAAATGGCTGAGTGATGGCTTTTTGTTAAAGCGCGAAGACGCAAAGAAAAAAGACATTTACATTCAACTCATCGACTACAGCGATTTAGCGCAAATGCGCGTGCCCGGTGAAGGCGAAGTGGATGTATTGGATGCAACAACCATTGCTTACCCAACGCCAGTTTATTCAAGCGATGGCACCAACAATATCTACAAAATCGTCAATCAATTAGAAATTGAAGGCTATGTGGTCGACGGTTCAGAAAAGCGTATTCCCGACGGCATTTTGTACATCAACGGTTTGCCGCTGGTGGTATTTGAATTTAAAAGTGCGATACGCGAAGAAGCGACTATTCACGAAGCCTTTGTGCAACTCACCACACGTTACCGTCGCGCTATTCCGCAACTCTTTGTGTTCAATGCGCTCTGCGTCATTAGTGATGGCGTAAACAATAAAATGGGCACTTTGTTTGCGCCTTACGATTTCTTTTACGGCTGGCGAAAAATTACCGGTGAAGAAACCGCCGAAAAAAATGGCATAGATTCACTCCACACTTTGCTGCAAGGCTTATTTGATAGACGCCGCCTGCGTGAAGTGATTCGCCATTTTATTTTCTTTCCGGACAAATCCCATCAGGAAATAAAAATCGCCTGTCGCTATCCACAGTATTATGCGGCGAGCAAACTTTACCAAAATATAAAATTGCACCAAAAACGTATAGATCCTATCACCGGTGAAAATACCGGCGGCGATGGTAAAGGCGGTACCTATTTTGGTGCGACTGGCTGCGGCAAAAGTTACACCATGCAATTTCTCGCACGCCTGCTGATGAAAAGCGTGGACTTTGCCAGCCCCACGATTGTGCTGATTACTGACCGCACGGATTTAGATGATCAGTTGAGCAAACAGTTTACCAACGCCAAAATCTACATCGGCGATCAGATAGTGGAGAGTGTAGAAAGCCGCAGTGATTTGCGTGCAAAACTACAAGGCCGTCAAAGCGGCGGAGTATTTCTCACCACCATTCATAAGTTCACAGAGGATGCGCAATTACTGAGCGAGCGCAGCAATATCATTTGTATTAGCGACGAAGCGCATCGCAGCCAAATTAATTTGGATCAAAAAATAAAAATTGATCACGACAAAGGTACAGTCACCAAAACCTACGGCTTTGCCAAATACCTGCACGACTCCTTACCCAATGCCACCTATGTTGGTTTTACCGGCACACCGATCGATGCCACTATGGATGTGTTTGGGGGTGTGATTGATTCCTACACCATGGCGGAATCGGTCAACGATGAAATTACCGTACGCATTGTGTACGAAGGCCGCGCGGCCAAAGTGATTTTGGAAAACCAAAAGCTCAAAGAGATCGAGGATTATTACAATCAATGTGCGGATGACGGCGCTAGCGAATACCAAGTCGAAGACAGCAAAAAAGCCATGGCCAACATGGGTGAAATTTTGGGCGACCCGGAGCGTTTGCAAACCTTGGCAGCGGATTTTGTCCAGCATTACGAAGCGAGAATCGATGAAGGCTCAACCGTGGCAGGCAAAGCCATGTTTGTGTGTAGCTCACGCCAAATCGCTTACCAGTTTTACAATTATGTAAAAGCTATTCGTTCGCAATGGTTTGAGATTTTGGAGTGCGCACAAGGCGAAGAGTTAACGGACGCAGAACGCAAAAAATTAAAACCGAGTGCTCGCGTTAATATGGTGATGACCCGCGGGAAAGATGACCAAAAAGAACTCTGGGATTTACTCGGCAGCAAAGAATACCGCAGCGAATTAGATCGCCAATTTAAAGAAGAAAAATCCAACTTCAAAATTGCGATTGTCGTGGATATGTGGCTCACCGGTTTCGATGTGCCCTTTTTGGATACCATGTATATCGATAAACCACTGGCGCGCCATAACCTGATTCAAACCATCTCGCGCGTAAACCGCAAGTTTGAAGGCAAAAGCAAAGGTTTGGTGGTGGATTACGTCGGCATTAAAAAGCAAATGAATTTGGCGCTGGCAAAATATTCCAAAAAAGACGAAACCAATTTTGAAGATATAGCGCTCTCTGTGGTTGAAGTAAAAAACCACCTGGATTTATTGCGGCGTATGTTCTACAGGTTTGACGCCAATCCCTATTTTTCCGGCAACCCACTGCAACAACTCAGCTGCTTGAATTTAGCGGCTGAATACGCCATGAGTACCGAGAAAACCGAAAAGCGGTTTATGGATTTAGCCAAGCGCATGAAAGCCGCTTACGATGTGTGTTGCGGAAGCGAAAGTATCAACCAAAGCGAGCGTGATCATATCCACTTTTATTTAGCCATTCGCTCCATCATCTACAAGCTCACCAAAGGCGAAGCGCCAGACACCGCGCAAATGAACGCCAAGGTGCGGGATATGATTTCTGAGGCGCTCAAAAGCGACGGCGTAGAAGAAATCTTTAAGTTGGGCGACACAGAAGAATCGGCCATTGATATTTTCAATGACGATTACCTCGTCAAAATCGAAAAAATAAAACTCCCCAATACCAAGATTAAACTTCTGCAAAAACTGTTAGCACAAGCCATAGGCGAGCTGAAGAAAACCAACAAAATGCAAGGCATTAACTTCTCGCAAAAATTTCAAGCGTTGGTGGATAAATACAATGAGCGCAAAGAGGATGATG
>CAZZEV010000367.1:0-2929 GCA_964653305.1 uncultured Cellvibrionaceae bacterium
ATAAAATTCGCTTTAAGCGTTTAAGTTTTGATGCAGCCCTCGCCCTTGAATTAGCGGCTGATAAAGCGATTGAAACCCTAAGCGCTTTACCCGAACTCAAGTTGCCGCACGTAGCTGCACCACTCGATACCATTTCAGAATGTATTGTCGCGGCACTGCCTGCAACCGCCAATCGCCCACTCGTAAGCTACCGACAAGCCGGTGACAAATATATTTTGCTGGAATACGGCGATAACATTTTAGAGCTGAGTTTGCGCTTGCGTGTTTACGCCTTAATGGAAGCCTTAAAAGCTACACCCATTAAAGGCGTGATTGAATTATCGCCCGGCGTGCGCTCGCTACAAATCAATTACGATAGCCGCGTCATTCATCAACAGGATTTAATTGCCAAATTATTAGTGCTTGAAGAAACGCTGACAGACGCGCGCGATATTAAAGTGCCCAGCCGCATTGTTTATATGCCTATGGCCTTTGAAGATTCTGCAACGCTGGATGCAGTATCGCGCTATCGCCAATCGGTACGCGACAAAGCACCTTGGTTGCCGAGCAACACTGAATTTATGCGCCGCATTAACGGATTGGAATCCGTTCAACAAGTCAAAGAAATTTTATTTGAAACCAGCTACATGGTGCTCGGTTTAGGCGATGTGTATCTCGGTGCGCCCTGCGCAGTTCCGGTTGATCCACGCCACCGTTTATTAACCTCTAAATACAATCCTGCGCGCACTTATACGGCTGAAGGCACAGTCGGTATTGGCGGCGTTTACATGTGTATTTACGGCATGGATTCACCTGGTGGCTATCAACTGGTTGGCCGCACCCTGCCCATTTGGAATAAATTCTTAAAGAACTCTGATTTCGAAAACGGTGAACCTTGGTTATTAAAATTCTTTGACCGTGTGCGCTACTACGAAGTCACTGAAGACGAACTCACTGCACAGCGTGAAGCGTTCCGTGAAGGGAAATTAAATCTGCGCATTGAAGAGAGCTTTTTCAGTCTTGCAGAGCATGAAGCCTTCCTAGCAGAAAACGCAGCCAGCATTGCTGAATTTAAAACCAAACAACAAGCCGCGTTCACCAAAGAAGTTGCACTCTGGCAAGCCGATGAAGAAGCACAGGTTGATGCTGCACTTCAAGCAAAAGTAAACACCAACCCCATTGAAGTAGATGGTCACGCAGTAACTGCTGACATCAGTGGCAACATTTGGAAACTGTTAGTTGAACCAGGGCAAATGGTTGAAGTAGATCAACCGCTGCTAATTGTTGAAGCAATGAAAATGGAATTCTCTGTTTACGCAGACCGCGCCGCCAAAGTGAGCTCTATTCATTGCGCTCCAGGCAAGCAAGTAAATGCGGGCGATTTGTTGGTGGTACTGGAAGATTAAAACCCTCCCAACAAGGTAAAAAGATATTAGAAATTAAAAGCAGACATCGAAGAAGACGAGAAAGTGACACACATTAATGAGGAGCACGCACTCCTCAAATACTCGGATGATGTTATGAAGTTAATTAAAACCGACAAAAAGAAAAAAGCTGATGAACCGCGCCCTAATTTAACCGAGCGTATTTATCAGCAACTTAAACAAGATATTTTTACCTTTCGTTTATTGCCGGGCGACCGCTTTAGCGAAAACGAAATTGCTGAGCGAGTAGAAGCTAGCCGCACTCCGGTGCGCGAAGCGCTAACACGCTTGCAACGTGAAGGTTTTGTGGATGTTTCCTTCCGCAGCGGCTGGCAAGTTAAACCCTTTGACTTTAACCAGTTTGAACAACTTTACGACGTACGCATTGTGCTTGAACTAGCCGCCGTTAAGAAGTTATGCGAAATGGAACCCGCACCCAATCTGGAAGATTTAAAACGCATTTGGCTGGTAAAACCTGAAGATAGATTAGAAGACGGGCCAACCGTTGCAGCTTTGGATGAACGCTTTCACGAGCAATTGATAGAAGCCACTGGCAACGCCGAAATGGCACGCATTCATCACGATATTACTGAGCGTTTGCGCATTGTTCGTCGCATTGATTTCACTCAGAAAGCGCGGGTTGAAGCTACATACGATGAACACGCAAAGATTCTACGCACCATTATTGAAAGACGTTCAGAAGACGTAAAAAGTTATTTAAAAACGCATATAGAAGCCAGTAAATCAGAGGTAAGAAAAATCACCTTACACATGCTTTACGAAGCAAAAAAAATGCAAGCAGATGATTAGTTTTTAAAAACCGCAACAAAACGGCTTAACTGTCGAACAAGGAAGAAAGTTTTTGTTGCTTATAAATAGATGACGATCTTAGTAAGAATAGCTTGTAAAACACACAGATTATTCTTATCAACATCGCCAGCGTTACCGGAAGCAATCGAGTGATTTAGGTTACTCACAAAAACAGGTTGTATTAGAAAGAAATTTTTAACTAACCCTACTGAGCAATAAAATCGGAGATATACCCATGAAGCTAAAACTTATAGCAAAACACGTCGGGGCACTCGGTATCGCCGCCGGCTTAACCATCGCATCATTCAGTGCACAAGCAGCAGACACTATTAAAGTAGGTGTGTTGCACTCACTGTCGGGCACCATGGCGATTTCAGAAACCACACTGAAAGACACAGTGTTAATGTTGATTGAAGAGCAAAACAAAAAAGGTGGCTTGCTCGGCAAAAAACTCGAACCTGTGGTAGTAGACCCAGCCTCTAACTGGCCCTTGTTCGCAGAAAAAACCCGTCAATTGTTAGAGAAAGATAAAGTCTCTGCTATTTTCGGTTGCTGGACTTCAGTATCACGTAAATCTGTGTTGCCAGTGGTTGAAGAATTAAACGGCATTCTGTTCTACCCAGTGCAATACGAAGGTGAAGAATCGTCTAAAAACGTTTTCTACACCGGTGCTGCACCAAACCAACAAGCAATCCCAGCTGTTGATTACTTGATGA
>CAZZEV010000368.1:0-2926 GCA_964653305.1 uncultured Cellvibrionaceae bacterium
GCAGAGGTGTTGTGAATATCCAAAATTTTCCAATAGATGAACAACCAAATCAGGCAGCCGAATAACGCACTTGCCAATAAGATTCCCGCTACGCCTAAAGAGTTAATCGTCGCTTTAATATAAATTGCCCAACCGATAATCAGCACCAAGCCGGCGATAGCAATATAGGGTGTTACTGAGTGGATATTGGCATACACCCAATGGAAGTATGAATAGCCACTAGGGTTGTAACTGAGTAACACGAGCAATATTGAAAACAGAAAACGTAAAGCAATTCCTGTACTGGTGAGTCGCATAAGGCTTCCTCTTTAAATTTAAATATCTTTAGGGTTTAAAGCGTTTTATCTGGATGCGCTAAATGAATATGGAAGCAGCTCAATCCCTCTTGCGTATGCTCGTAAGAAATCAACGCCTGATTACTTTCGCATAACTCTTTGCAAATATATAAGCCTAAACCTGAACCGGTATTTTCGGTGGTGAAAAATGGCTCAAATAAATGCGCAAGATTTTCTTTGCTAATGCCATCGCCAAAATCGATCACTTTAATATAGGGTTGTTGAGTGCTGGTATCTGTGCCGGCTTCCAGTACTAAGTTGGGGCAATTTGCTGGTGGGTGACTATAGCGCAGGCCGTTATCGCATAAGTTGGTGAGCACTTGCTGTAATTGGCCAATATCAAATTTGGCTTGAATGGGGTTTGCGGCTATGCAATCAATAAAGGGTTTATCTTTATTGCTTTTGCCTGCGGAATAGTCGTTAATAAATTTCGGCAGCCATTCATCCAAACGAATAGTTTGTGGGGTGGAAATGCGGCGGCGTGATAGCTGCAAAATATTTTCGATAATTTGATTTACGCGCTTGGTATGCGAGCCAATAATTTCAACAAGGCGTTTATCGGCGGGCGGCAAGCTGCTGTCTTCGGAAAGTAATTGACTCGCATGACTAATGGCTGCGAGCGGGTTGCGAATTTCATGGGCGATGCTCGCCGTTAATCGCCCCAGTGATGCTAATTTTAATTGTTGCGCTTGCTGAGTAATTGCGCGATTGTCTTCTAGGAAAATAAGCGTGTGGGTGTTTTGGTCTTGGTCGAGCTTGGCGAAATTCACTTTCACTTCATCATTGCTATCACTATCTGCAAGCAAAATGGGTGAGGGATTTTTTTTTGTCTTTTGCCAGTGTTCAACTTTTTCTTGTAGTTCGGGGGAACCACTGAGTTGTGGTGAGCTGTTGTTACCTAGGCCTAATAGCTTTGAGGCGGCATCGTTAAACATAGTGATTTGATTGTTCTTATCCAGCACCATAATACCCGTGCGCATACGCTCTACAATTTGTTGCGCCAGTTTTTGAATATGTGCTGCGTTACTGGCTTGTGATTGTGCTTCTTGGTTGCTGATTAGTATTTTTTTGGTGAGATACTGAAAGATAATCGCGCTAATAAAAATCAGTGCGCCCAACACGCCTGCGGAGAAAAACGCATTGGAATTGTTAGGCAGGGTATCGGTAAGTGCGCGATAAATCGTTTCAGAAATAACCGCAAGGCTGGCGAGGGCAGCTAAGAAAAAGGCAATTTGTCCGCGCAATAACATGCCACCTGCAGCAGCTGCCACTAAGAGTAAATAGCCTAGTGCATTGGCTGCGCCGCCACTGCTGTGCATTAATAAAATAACGGCGGTTATTTCAATAATAAATAGGCTGAATAGCAATTTTTGTGAGGGTAAAAAACGCACTCGCCATAACAGCAACAGCGTGGTGATATTGAAAATCGTATAGCCTACCGAGGCATACAAAAAGAGTTCGGGGTCATGAGTACCTAGTACGTTGGGCGTGAGTTGCCCTTGAAACATAATCAGGAGTACGAGGCTCAGCAGGGTACGATAAGAGGTGTATACCCGTAGCAATTCAAAAGGGTTGTAGTTGGTGGTGTTGGTTACAAATGATTTCATAGTGGTCGATGCTTATTGTAAGTGCTTAGATTCTAATGCGTGATATTAACTATCTTTAAATATTTGGGTTTCGTGAAGTATTAGAGCTTGTCTTACGCGTACTGAAATCTGGAAAAGTCGCACTTTTGCGTAGGTTTACCTTTGCGTAAAGTGGCGTATTAGCTGACAATGCGCGCTCTTTTTAGCGCTCTCCTTACTTGAGCGCTGCGTTTAACAAGGTGCGCTAGTCTACGCTGGTTTGCTACGATCTTAACTATCCTGTTTCACACAGTAGCGCTATTTTTTTAATTTTCTCCGTACATATTTAGAGATCACCTGCCCATGTCCTCACTCACTATCGCCTTGGCGCAATTGAATACCTATGTTGGCGATATCCCCGGTAACACCCAAAAAGTGATTCAATTTTCCACTCGCGCCGCTACTGAGTTGGCTGCTGATGTGGTTATTTTCCCCGAGTTGACCTTGACCGGTTATCCACCGGAAGATTTGTTGCTGCGCCCCAGTTTGGATTTACGGATTGAGCGCGCGCTGGGTGAGATCATGGCTGCCAAGCTGCCTTTAGCGGTGATTGTGGGCTATCCCAAACGTATCGACGGTAAGTTATTCAATATGGCGGGGGTTATTCAAGCGGGCGAGCTGATCGCAGAATATGCCAAACAGTGTTTGCCTAATTACCAAGTTTTTGATGAGAAACGCTACTTTGCTGCTGGCGATCAAGCTTGCGTGTTCGATCTTAAAGGCGTACCTACTGCGCTCACAATTTGCGAAGATATTTGGCATGCAGCACCTATGGCGCAAGCCAAGGAAGCGGGCGCGAAGCTGATGCTCAATTTAAACGCCTCGCCCTATCACCAAGGGAAACAGGCCGAGCGCGAAGCGATTGTTGCTGCACGCGCGCAAGAAGGCGATATGCCGGTGGTCTATGTGAACCTTGTAGGCGGGCAGGATGAGTTGGTGTTTGATGGCGGTTCAGTGGTGCTAGAT
>CAZZEV010000369.1:0-2917 GCA_964653305.1 uncultured Cellvibrionaceae bacterium
GTAGCTTGTCTACATCTTCTCGCGTTGGTTTGTCGTCTGGTGCAAAGGCAATTACACCAGAGGTGTACCGCTGTACAAAGTGCAGCGAGTCAATGAGCTTTCCAACTTCTTCTGGGTTGCCCCGCAGCACTTCCACCGCTTCGCGTTTTTCCCCTTTGTGATCTTTTTCTGCCATGAGGTAGGAGGCAGCCGCGCTGCCTGAACCGGTGCCATGCGCCATGAATTTAATGTGCATGGGTTTCACCCAATGTCACCAGCACACGCTCAATTTGCTTGAGTGCCAGCAATAGTTCTGCTTTCGTGAAACTGGCTTCGCCACGGTTCACGATGTTAGCGATTTGGTTCACGTTGTTACCGATGGCGGCGAGGTGCCGCAATAGTTGAGGGTCAGCACCAGAGATAGGCTTTAGCTTCTTGGGGCGTTGTTGAGGGCGCGGATTACCAAGTGGCTTTACTTCTGCGGCTTCGATATGTGTACGCACAATGTCGGATAGCGATACCCGCTTGGCTTCCGAATCAGCGCGTAGCTGATCGCAAAGCGACTTCGGAAGCCTGACGGTAATCGGTAAAAGCGGGTTGTCGGTATTGGGTCGTGCCATGCTTTTGCTCTTTGGGGATTGAAGGGGGAGCCCCTCACCAGCCCGTAGGAAAAAACGTAGCGAAGCGTAGTTTTTGTATACGGGTAGGCTGGCTTATAACTTCGAAATTAGACTATAGTGTACTGGAAGTAAAGAAAAAAGGAAGTCGCTTACGCTCAACATACTCGCTCCGTCCGTTCGCAAGCTCACTCCTACTACGCTGCGACTGAGCTTTCCAGCTCAGACTCGTGATTGTTATTCGCTTCGCTCATTACTTGGTTAGTCAGTGGTGAAAGGTCGAGATTGGAATAATGTCTGAAATTTACTTGAGTAAATTAACAACACTAGCGCCGGAGGCGCGTCTTGTTGAATACCTCGGGCTAGTTAGCGTAGTCGGTGGCGGTGGGCGTTGTGGGCAGGTTGAAAAAGTGGGTGAAAACTGTGGGAAACGTCTTCTTGTTTTCCATGGTTTTTGCACACGGTTGCGTAGCAATTTTCTAGCTGTCCATCAACTGTATAAATAGTGGTATTAGAGATATAGAAGCAAATCTCTTGAAACCGGCATAAACCCTCATATCCCATATCCAAGGTTGGATATGGGATACGCATTTTTGCATAATACAATATCCAAAAAATCGTTGTTTTTGGATATTGGCGCGGTTATCCTGAGTGCCTTCGATATCCAAAAACACAAGGTATTATGGACATGGCAGGTGAAGAAATAGATCTTAGAAAAATCCAGAAATACGATGTTAACCCTTTGGTGGAATCTGGGGAAATTAAATCCAAGCAAAAAACTGTTAGGGCTTTTGGTACAGGCAATATGGTTGACACCATCACGGGTGAAGTATTGGCTGGTACTGCCGTGGTCGTCCGTAAAATGGTGGATGAGGAGCATTTTGTTAAAGTTTTTGCTGACGGTGTAAAGGCTTCTTTTGATCTGTCTCCATCAGGCTTTAAGGTTTTTCAGCATGTCTTAAAAGCTACTCAAAATGGCACATTTGGTTCTGATTCAATTTACCTTTACTTCATGGATGCTGTTCAAGATAACGATTTACCAATATCACAGCAGACGTTTCATAGGGGCTTAAAAGAGCTTTTATCGAAAAAATTTATTGCTGCCAGCAGCAGACCCAACATTTTTTGGATTAATCCGCATTTGTTTTTCAAGGGCGATAGGGTTGCTTTTGTAACTGAATATGTAAAAAGACCTAGAGAAAAGGCTGACAAGGCCGCCAATACGATAGACCGCCATGCTCAAGAACAACAGAGACTAATCGACTAGGATCTATAATGATTGATGTTGTAGCTCGATTGAGCCACAATGTTATTTTGAATTCAGGGTAAATATCATGGCAGCTACAGCATTTGTAAGAGCAAGAATTGATGAGGCGCTTAAAATTGAGGCTGCAGCTGTACTTGCAGATATGGGTCTTACTGTGTCAGATGTGGTGCGCATTGTGTTAACAAAGGTGGCTAAAGATAAGGCGCTGCCATTCGAAATGCGTGTTCCCAATAAACTAACCGTAGATACACTTACTAAAAGTGAACGGGGCGAAGATGTTTACCACGCTAAAGATGCAGATGACTTATTTGGGCAGCTTGGTATCTAATGCGCCAGCCAGATTATTCAGGTCAATTTAAGCGTGATGTAAAGCAGGCGCAGAAACGCGGTAAGGATATGGAAAAGTTAAAAACCTTACTGGGGTTGTTGATTAGCGGTACACCATTACCTGCAATCTACCTAGATCACCCTTTGAAGGGTGGGTGGCGAGGCTTTAGAGATTCGCACATAGAACCAGATTGGTTATTGATCTATAAAATTACGGGTGATGTGGTGCGATTTGAACGAACTGGACGACATACTGATTTATTTGATGAGTAAATTATGAACACAGAGGCAGAACGTCGCGAAATAGTAGAACAAACTGATGCTATTCATCGGCTATCTGGGTTTGATACAGAAGACTCGCCGCAATGGTTTAAGGCATTAACCGAAGACTTCATCAATGGTAAAGTTACTGCAGCAGAAGCCTCAAAAATAGGCCATGAAAGGCTAAAAAAAGGTGATTTTTAGGTGTAACTGAAAGTACGTCAATAAAAGCTTTAAGCGACAACCGTAAATCATTCCCCATATGCAACTCTTTTAAATACCTATTTTCAAAGGGTTTTCTTACTATCCCAGTTTTTCTTCTACCTATTAAACGTAGTATTAGCTACAGGAAATAAAAAGATAGCTATATATCTATATAGCTATCTTTTTAGAAGGTGTTCTAATGCCTGCTCTACTATTTCCGTTTCTGTAACGCGAGAGCCTGAGCTAATTGATCTTTCATATG
>CAZZEV010000370.1:0-2898 GCA_964653305.1 uncultured Cellvibrionaceae bacterium
CTCGGCTTGCAAGCAGGCCGCACCACGCGCGGCCATCGCTTCCATTACAACAACGCCATCGAATTAGCTCAAGCTGGCGACTACTTAGCGACACTAAAAAACACCGGCTTTGTATTAGCGGATATGAGCGAGCGCAAAACCTTAATTGAACAACAAGTTAACGCCGAAGCTAAAAAAGTGGGCGGCGTTGCAGTTATTGATCCAGATTTATTGGATGAAGTAACAGCATTGGTTGAATGGCCAAATGCACTGACCGGGAAATTTGAAGAGCGCTTCTTGGTGGTTCCGGCAGAAGCATTGATCGCTTCCATGAAGGAACACCAAAAATATTTCCACGTGGTTGATGTTAACGGCAAGTTAATGCCTAACTTCATCACTGTGGCAAATATCGCAAGCAAAGATCCATCGCAAATTATTGACGGTAACGAGCGCGTAATTCGCCCACGTTTATCTGATGCGGCTTTCTTTTTTGAAACCGATAAAAAAACCACTCTGGCAGCATTGCGCGAGCGTTTAAAAACTATCGTGTTCCAAGCCCAGCTCGGTACTGTGTTTGAAAAAACTGAACGTGTTGCAAAACTGGCAAAACTGATTGCTGCGCAATTAAAAGCCGATGAAACTTCTGCCGTACGCGCAGGCGAATTGTGTAAATCAGACTTGGTTACTAACATGGTCGGCGAGTTCGACAATATGCAAGGTATTGCCGGTTACTACTACGCATTGAACGATGGTGAAAATGCTGAAGTCGCAGCGGCCATGAACGAACAATATTTGCCACGCTTCGCGGGCGATGCATTACCTGACACGATTACCGGCGCGATTATCGCTTTGGCAGATCGTTTAGATACCATCAGCGGAATTTTTGGAATTGGCCAACAGCCAACCGGTTCAAAAGATCCCTTTGCATTGCGTCGTGCAAGTATTGCGGTATTGCGCCTCTTGATTGAAACAAAAGGGGTGGTCGAAAAAAATCTCGCGCTCGATTTGCGTGAGCTTTTAACTTTCGCCAAAAACCAGCACAACAACTTAACCGTTGGCGATGAGCTGGTAGAACAAGTACTGAGCTATATGCTCGACCGTTTCCGCGCCTTCTATGAAGACGCTAATATTCCAGCAGAAGTTTTCCAAGCGGTAACAGCTAAGCAATTATCACAACCACTAGATATTAATCAGCGCGTGCTTGCAGTGAATGAATTTAGCAAATTGCCACAAGCGCAAGCTTTGGCTGCTGCTAACAAGCGTGTATCTAATATTCTTAGCAAACAAAATGCATCCAGCAACGCAGTGATTCATTCTGATTTATTGAAGGAAGAAGCCGAAATCAATCTCGCGCGTGCTATTAGTGCGAAAGCAGAATTAGTAACGCCTTTGTTCGATAAGCGCGAATACACCAAAGCCTTGGCTGCACTCGCGGATTTGCAACAACCCGTAGATGCTTTTTTTGATAGCGTCATGGTGATGTGTGAAGACGCTGCGCTGCAACAAAACCGTTTGGCCTTGTTGCAACAATTGCGTGGATTATTTTTAGAAGTGGCCGATATTTCGTATTTGGTTCCAGCTAAGAATTAATTCTTAGCTTTTTAAATTCGCACAATCTCACAGCTAGGTGTTGGGTATAGGTTTGCGAGACCGTCGGCAGCAAGGATGCTGACGTCGAGCCTACAGGGAAGTATTTACGGCGCGTCTCGAAAACCTATGCCCAACACCAAGCCAGCACCAACCACCGAGTAATCCATGAAACTTATTATCCTCGACCGCGACGGTGTTATTAATCACGACCGCGCGGACTATGTGAAATCTGCCGATGAATGGCTGCCTATTGCGGGCAGTATTGAAGCCATCGCCCGCTTGCACAAAGCGGGCTTTACTGTGGTAGTTGCAACCAATCAGGCAGGTTTAGCAAAAGGGAAATTTGATCTGGATGATCTTGAAGCTATGCATGAAAAACTAACGCAATTAGTTGAAGAGCAAGGTGCAGAACTCGGCGCAATTTTTTATTGCCCACATCACCCAGATGATAAATGCAAATGCCGCAAACCCATGCCGGGCATGGTGGATGCGATTGAAGCAGAATTTAATATTTCTGCCGAAGGTTTTTATTTTGTAGGTGACAGCCTGCGCGATTTGCAAGCGGCTATCACAAAAGGCTGCAAACCGATTTTAGTAAAAACCGGCAATGGCGAAAAAACCTTGTCGCAATTAGCCGATGTCAGTTTACAAACTGATGCCCCGCAGATTTCATCTGAGCAAGTACAAGTCTTCAATAATTTAGCCGCAGCGGCGGATTTTATTATCGCTAATGATTCAGGCAACTAGGTTGAAAAATATCGTGCTTTACCTTCGCAGCTTAATTTTTATTATCGGCCACTCACTTACTGGCGCGCTCTTTGGTTTAATCGCCGTCATCATTCGCCCATTCTTGCCCTATTCATGGCGCTGGCGCATTGTCACGTCTTGGAACCGCTTTGTGATGGTATGGATTTACCTTTGCTGCGGCATTAAATTTAATATCATCGGCAAGCGCCATTTTGATCGTTACCCTTGTGTTGTTTTAGCGAAACATCAAAGCACATGGGAGACCATGTTTTTGCAATATTATTTTGGTCCCGTAAGCACTATTCTCAAAAAAGAATTATTGCGTATTCCTTTTTTTGGTTGGGGCTTAGCGAGTTTGCGGCCAGTGGCGATTGATCGTAGCAATCCTATTCAAGCATTGAAGGATGTGAAATCAAAAGGCATTGAGCGTTTAAAAGAAGGCAACAACTTATTAATTTTCCCCGAAGGCACACGTATGCCCTTGGGCACTGTTGGCAACTACGCACGCAGCGGAGCAGATATAGCGATTAGCGCAGGCGTGCCCATTATTGCTGTTGCACACAACGCAGCGGAATGCTGGCC
>CAZZEV010000371.1:0-2888 GCA_964653305.1 uncultured Cellvibrionaceae bacterium
CATTGATAGCACCATTGCCAGCGGTGAAGAAACGGCGATCTCTATGCAGCATTTTGTTGCCGCATTGGCAGACTCGCGTTCTTCTACTACCGAATGGTTAACCACCGCCAGAAATTATGCGCGCTATGCCAATGACGGTGGCCGCTATGATGATGTGCTGGAATTTATTAATAAACACGGGAAGTAAATAGTGACTAGCTATCGCATTATCGACGAACCCAAGGTCAACATGGCTCAACAGCTGATTGTGAATCCTATAGCCGTTTTGTTAGGGGCTATATTGGTGCCTATTTTTGTAAGCATTCCGTTTTACGGAAAATTTTGGCTGCCGTTTGTTTGGCTTATGCTTAACAGTTACTTTTTAGGTTCACCCACCTTTTGGCGTGAATGCTTTTACTCTGTGCTTGGCATGTTTGCCATTGCGGGCATTTTTATTGGTTACGGTTACGGCATTAAAATCGATGCCATTACATCGCCCAATAGCCTTGCGCCCTATGTAAGAGTCTTAGTGAATGCGGTGTATTTTATTGCGTTGTATTTAGTGGTGTTCACGCAATCTGTGCCATTTTCTATTTACGAATATGTGAAGCAGCAGGCTCAACATGCATAACTATTATAAATACGAACAAGCCTGGCGACAGATTTCCCACGGTCAATTACCCGGCGCTATTGAATTATTAAAAGAGTTGTTGGCAAACGAACCCAATAACGCCATGTACCACGGCACACTGGCCTATTGTTTGTTGCAGCAAATGCGTATTCACGCTGCCGAATATGAATTAAAAATTGCCCTGCAATTAGAACCCAACGAACCTTTCTTGCACAGCATTTATGCGCGTATTTACTTTTTGCAAAACAAAGTGAAAGAAGCACTAGCAGCCTGCGACCAAGCCTTACAGCTAGACCCAGAAAATGTGGATGTCTTTGAACTAAAGTCCGATATTTTACTGGCAAACAAAAAGTTCAAAGAGGCTTTTTTCTATATTCAAAAAATGGCCGAGTTAAATCCAGACAGTATTAAAACCGCCTACTCATTTGCAAATTATTATTTTCAAATTGGCGACAATGCCAAAGCTATGGAGTTTACCCTCGCTGCACTCGCAATGGATGCACAGCACCAAGGTACCAATGTACTCATGGGCCGCTTACAATTAATTCAGGGCAATATTGCTGACGCAGAATATCATGCGCGCTTAACCATTATGCTCAACCCCAGCTCGCGAGAAGCACTGGCACTGTTTGCCGATGTAAAAGCCCGAAAAAATATTTTCTTAGGCTTGTGGTGGAAATTTAATGCCAAAGTTTCGCGCATGAAACCCTTAAACCAAGTAGCCGTGCTAATTTTTGCGTATGTGTTTTTCAATTTGCTATCCAACATTGTGTACGATTTTGGCTACACCAAAAGTTCCAGCGTGATCGACTACGCATGGTTGGCGATTGTTATTTATTCTTGGGTTGCGATTCCAATTTACCAGCGCATGCTCAGCAAAGAAATACAACAATTTTCATTTAGGTCGGACTATTAATAAATGCCTATGAAAATTCATTTCTCAACACCTATGCGTAGTGTATTGATTGGCCTACTCACCTATGCCAGCGTGAATCATCTGTGTATTGCACATGAAGTAGACGATCTCAAAGTTCACGCTAAACAGGGCGATATCATTGCGATGTTTAAGCTTGGCGAGCTTTATTACGATGGCAAAAATGTACCCTTAGACCCAAAGCAGATAGTGACTTACTACACAAGAACGGCAAATAAAGGCGATGCAAAAGCACAGTTCAATCTAGGAATCATTTACTCCGAAGGTAAGCTTGTTCCACAAGATTATGCACAAACGATTCAGTGGTATACCAAAGCCGCGAATCAGGGTGATGTAAACTCGCAATTTAATTTGGCACTTATGTACTATCAGGGTAAGGGAACCGTTAAAAACCTAGAGCAAACGATTTATTGGTATACAAAAGCAGCTAATCAAGGTGATTTAAAAGCGCAATACAATCTTGGCAATTTGTATTACACCGATGAAAGTATTCCTAAAGATTATGCAAAAGCAATTTACTGGTACACTAAGGCAGCCGAACAAGGTGAAGTAAGAGCCCAAGCTTACCTTGGCTTTGCCTACTACAGCGGGCAAGGTATTGCGCAGGACTACAAGCTCGCGCTTGAATGGTACAGAAAAGCAGCGCAACAGAATAATAAAGCAGCGCAAATGGGAATTGGCTATATGTCTGCTCATGGCAGTGGGATCACCAAATCTTATGTGGTATCACTCGCCGCTTTTAATACAGCAGGGCTAGAGGCTAGCGCAGCAGACCAAGAGAAGCTGTTAACGATAATGTCTCCGAGTGAGATTGAATCTGCCAGATTGCTTACGGCAGAAATGAGCAAACCGAATAATTTTATAAAAGCGCTGGATGATTATTTAGCAAAATACAATTCTCAATAAATAAACAAGATTAAATATTGTTTAAGGACGCCACACCATGTCTTTACAAGATCCAGAATTCGATAGATTTAAACGTGCGTTCAAATCACAACAATTTGAATCTGCACTGCAGAGCATTAAAAAGCTGCTTGAAAAGTACCCGCATTCCTTTGCATTGCGTTGGCACCATGCCCGAGTGTTAGAAAAATTAGAACGTTTTGCTGAAGCTCGCTCTGCCCTAACCAAAGTACTTAAGTTGCGCGGCGATTTTGTACCCGCATTAATTATGCAAGTGCAATTAGATTTTCATGAACACGAGGCCGATGCTGAAACCGATATTTTTTCAGAAGACCCTATTCAGACTCAGCAAGAGCGTTTTGAAGCGATTGAAGAACGTCTTTATAAAATTTTAAGCATTGATCCCAACGCGGTGGATGCTTTGCATATGTTATCGGGCCT
>CAZZEV010000372.1:0-2874 GCA_964653305.1 uncultured Cellvibrionaceae bacterium
AAGTGGATAACCTAAAGCCAGACCGCACAGAAGAAGATTTATTGTTCCAAGTCATGCTCGATTGGGGTGTGGATTTAACGCTACCGATTCGCCGCGAAACCATCGCCAACAAAACCGTCTTTTTTGTAGACAAAAATGCGCTGGTTGCCTGTTTTGATAAACAAGGCACCATTGATGATGAATTCGTAAAACAACTCGCCAAACACCAACCCGTACGCGCCGTATTCCGCGATGCCGGTTTTAAAGACGACAGCGCCAAAATCAATGTGGAGCAAGTGTTTAAATTGTTATCGCCCATTACCAAGGTGAAAACACTTTAAGGAGAAAGTGATGGATAAACAATTGCACCTTCTGCAACAGCAACTGGAAGCCTTGGCGCAGCGAGCCGATGCGGAGGGTATAGAGTTTTGGTTTGCTCGTGACCTGCAAGCGCCACTGGGTTATAGCCGCTGGGAAAATTTTCAAACGGCAATAAATCGTGCTATGGAGTCTTGTAAATCAACAGGTTACAGCCCAGATGACCATTTTCGTGGCGTCACGAAAATGGTTCCTTTGGGCAGTGGCTCGGAGCGGCCTATTGATGATTTTATGCTCACCCGTTATGCCTGCTATTTAATCGCCCAAAATGGCGATCCACGCAAAGCAGAAGTTGCTTTTGCCCAAAGCTATTTTGCGGTGCAAACCCGCAAGCAAGAACAAATAGAAGACCGTATTCGCTTACAGGCGCGAATGGATGCGCGTGATCGACTAAAAGAATCTGAAAAAGCGTTATCGCAAAACATTTATGAGCGCGGTGTAGATGACAGCGGGTTTGCGCGCATTCGCTCGCAAGGCGATGCCGCACTATTCGGTGGCAATACCACTCAAGCTATGAAAGATAAATACGGCATAGTTAAAAGCAGGCCACTGGCAGATTTTTTACCCACGCTCACCATTGCCGCTAAAAACTTGGCAACGGAAATGACAAACCATAATGTGCAAGAAGCTGATTTACAGGGCGAGCGCAGCATTACTCATGAACACATTCAAAATAATGAAAGTGTGCGTGGCATGTTGGCAGAGCGAGGCATAAAGCCTGAGCAATTGCCGGCCGAAGAAGACTTAAAAAAACTAGAGCGGCGCGTCAATGCCGATGCAAAAAAGTTAGGCGAAATTAGCTCTGGCTTACCTCATATTGATTCCTCTGAGAGTAATGAGTAGTAATGAAACTACAATTTAAACACCAAGCCTACCAAGCCGCCGCTGTACAAGCCGTGGTGGATTGCTTTAAAGGCCAACAACCCAATGACCCAGCTACACGCTACCGCATAGACTTGGGCAAGGTAAAAGCCAACCAAACGCCAAGCCTTTCTAGTGAGGAAGGTTTTAAAAATGCGGATATTCATATTCCGCTGACTCAAGTGCTCAGCAATCTTCAGCAGTTACAGCGCCAGCAAAACTTGCCCCAATCTACTGAGCTAAAGAAAGATAAGGTTTCCAATATCAACCTCGATATTGAAATGGAAACCGGCACCGGCAAAACCTACTGCTATTTAAAAAGCATTTTTGAGCTAAATGAAAAATACGGTTGGAGCAAATTTATTATTGTGGTGCCCAGCATTGCCATTCGCGAAGGCGTGCATAAATCGTTACAAATTACTGCCGAGCATTTTTTAGAAACCTATAAAAAGAAGGCGCGTTCATTTATCTACAACTCCAAGCAATTGCACGAGCTAGAAAGTTTTTCATCTTCTGCCGACATTCAAGTGATGGTGATTAACGTACAGGCCTTTAATGCCACAGGTGCAGATAACCGCCGTATTTATGATGAGCTGGACGATTTTCAAAGCCGCCGCCCCATTGATGTGATCGCCAAAAACAGACCCATTTTGATTTTGGACGAACCCCAAAAAATGGAAGGCAAAAAAACCCTTGAGTCTTTTGCCAATTTTAATCCGCTATTTTTGTTGCGCTATTCAGCTACCCACAAAACCGAATACAACAAAGTCTATCGCTTAGATGCCTTGGATGCTTACAACCAAAAACTCGTTAAGAAAATTGCCGTGCGCGGTATTTCCATTCGTGGCCTTACGGGTACTAATGCCTATTTGTATTTTGAAGGTATTGAAATTTCATCTACCAAACCGCCTTTGGCGCGCTTGGAGTTTGAGATTAAGCAAAATAACGGCATAAAGCGCATCACGCGCAAGCTCACCAAAGGCACCAATTTATTTGATGAATCTAACCATTTAGAGCAATACCAAGGCTTTGTGATTAGCGACATCAACGCCAATACCGATGTAGTGACCTTCACCAACGGTGTAGAGCTCTATGTGGGCGATGCAACAGGCGATGTACATGAACAAGAGCTGCGCCGCATTCAGATCCGTGAAACCATTAAAGCCCATTTTGAAAAAGAGCAGCAACTATTTAACCAAGGCATAAAAGTGCTCTCGCTATTTTTTATCGATAGCGTTGCCAAGTACCGTGATTATTCCTCGCTCGATGAAAAAGGCGATTACGCCAGAATATTTGAAGAAGAATACAATCAACACCTGAATGAGATCCTCACACTGGAAGAAACGCCGTACAATCGTTACTTAAAGGGCATTACGGCAGAAAAAACCCATAACGGTTATTTCTCTATCGACAAAAAATCCAAGCGCTTAATTGACCCTGCTACCGGCAAAAAATCCACCGAAACAGATGACGTGGATGCCTATGATTTAATCCTTAAAGACAAAGAACGCTTGCTATCGTTTGAAGAGCCTACACGCTTTATATTTTCGCACTCCGCCTTGCGCGAAGGTTGGGATAACCCCAACGTATTTGTGATCTGCACCCTTAAACACAGCGACAACACCACTACGCGCCGCCAAGAAGTAGGGCGCGGTT
>CAZZEV010000373.1:0-2863 GCA_964653305.1 uncultured Cellvibrionaceae bacterium
GTGGCTGGTATGTTTGCTGGAGTAAACATAACCCGTGCCGCGTCTGTGCACTAAGCCTATATCCCAAATCCAGCCAGCGGCTTGTCCGGTAGAAATTGTGTGGGATGCAATGGGTGAGTCTTCATACTCGTAAGGCACTTGCGCGGCTATGGCGGTATCTATAAAAAGTACATTGCTTTTGTCCACAAACGGAACTTGTAAATGTTGACCCAACAAGAGCGATGCAAAACCGGTGCAATCTACAAATAAATCACCAGAAATTTCGCCTTGCTGTTGAGTGGTGACTGATTTTATATCGCCGTTGTCGGCGCTACTAACGCTAATCACATCGCCAAGAATATGAGTGACGTTCAAGTTAGTGACGCAGTGTTTTTTGAGAAAATCAGCGAATTTTCCTGCATTGAGGTGATAGGCATAGTTGGCGACAGAGGCATATTCTGCGGTGGTAATTAATTTAGGTGCTAGGCCTTGCTCGCAGACTTGCTCCTGAAAACACACTGCATCGGAAAAGGATTGATGGCCAAATTCGGTCTGCCAATAGGGAGGCAAATCTACTTTGTTAAAACCTTGTGGCAGCATTAGCGGGTGGTAATAAAAATCATTGGGCGTGCCGTCAACCCATTTTGCGAATTTAGCACCTTGCTTAAAGGTTGCATCGCACTCGCGCATAAAATCAGTTTCGGAGATACCCATTTTCATAAGCGTGTTGCGCATGGTGGGCCACGTGCCTTCACCCACACCAATAATACTAATGCTTGGCGATTCAATAAGCGTTACGCAAATATCCGGATTGGTTTTGTGTTTAGCGGCAATGCGACCAGCCGTAATCCAACCGGCGGTGCCACCCCCTACAATCACAATCTGTTGAATTGGGTTGCTCATACATTTTCTCCAGAGTAAATAGTTATTATTTTTTACATTGTTACAGCATTCTTTATTAGCAAAAACGGGTTGCCAGATTTTTCTGGCAACCCAAAGCGTGGAGAGCTACATGAAATTAAAACTTAGCTTGTATACCTACCGAAATGCGACGCCCTGCATCTTCTGCCAATAAAAATTGGTTTTCATAGCGGCCGTATTTGGTGACGACTTCTTCGGTGAGGTTGGTTGCTTCAAAGAGTACCGAAAAGTTTTCGTTCACTTCATAGCTGCCGCTCAAATCCCACTGACCGTAAGCCCTTACGTTAACAACACCATCACCATTACTTTGCGTGAGCGATTGTAAAAACTTGTCGCGCCAGTTGTAGGCAATACGCAATTGGTAGGGGCCTTGTTCGTAGAAACCAACCAGGTTGGTTGAGTTACTAATCCCAGTAACCGCAAACTTTTGCGTAACATCACCGGCTTTTAATTCGGAGTCACTATTCACTAAAGTGCCGTTAATAATTACACCGAAGCCGCTCTCGCCGAAGGTGTGCTGCAAGGCTAACTCAAGGCCATCAACAATTGCGTCTTCACCATTGCTAGGTAGCGTCGTGGTGAATACAGCTGTTTGGTCGTTAGCGTCGGGCGCGTTAGGGTTGCTGCCGGTACTTGGGTCAGTTAATAAGCTGCCACCACTGGTTACAAAGGTTTGCTGCTTGGTGCCGGTCACAATAAAGTTGTTAACGTTTTTCCAGAAAAAACCAGCAGACACGTAACTGGCATCGCCGTAATACCATTCCAGTGACAAATCCAAGTTATCTGATTGGAAAGGTTTTAAACCTGGGTTGCCTGCGGTTGCAGTCAAAGTACCAGGGCGAGTGGTGCCGATATTCGTAACAGGTGCCATGTTGTTCAGCGGTGCGCGTGTTAATGAACGCGATGCGGCAAGGCGTGCAACTAGATCATCAGAAATATTTAAACTTGCGCTCATATTCGGTAGCAAGGCTTTGTAAGAAGCATCTGATGCTATAGGTGTTGCAGTACCGTAAGATGAAACCATTTCGGTTTGATCGAGAATAGTTAATTTCTCAATCGGTGCCTGAGTACCAACAACAGTAACCTCAGTGTTTTCCAAGCGCGCACCGGTAGTAGTTTTTAACGGCATGTCGCCAATTGAGCTAGCGAAATCAAATTCGAAATACGCAGAAGTGGTTTTTTCTTCTACTGAATAAGAATTGTCTTTACGTTTTGCGTCAAAACTTACACCGCTTTTACTTTCTAAGAATGCAAATTGTTGTTCGCCGTCGTGACGCAACCATGAGGTTGGTGTTCTGCCGTGACCGCTCACTTTGTTTAAGAAATCGCTGCCCGCATTAAATACACTTAAGTAAGAATCGGGTACATCCGGTGCGTCTGGGTAGCCACAATAAATACAGTGAACGCCGCCACCTTCGTTATCCCAACGAGTGAGTGATTTAGTTTCGTCAGACATCATCAAACCAAATTTAGCAGCAACTAAACCTGAGTCTGCACCTTCTTTCCAAACACCATCCATTTTGTATTGGCTAATATCATCTTCAACGGCCCAGCCACGGCGCAACATAACGTGCGCGCGGCCATTCGCAGGGTTCAAATAATCTGACACTGAATGGGTGGCATTGGTTGTTGTGTCATTAATTAAGCCGGTCGCTGGCGTTTGGAATTGGCTAGTCCACGGTAAAATTGCGGAATCCGATTGGAAGCGCACACGGTTTTTGTAACCAATTAATGATACTTGATCACCGCCGCCGTTGTTGGCTTCGCGTTCGGCGTTGGATTTAGAAATATCAAACACAATATTCAGTTTGTCCGTTACATCCCAATCCGCTTGCAATCCATAAGACTTGGTGCTGGTTAAGCGGTCGAATTTTTTAGCGTGGAAATCTGTTGCCAAACCAGTCTCTTGGTAGAGGTCGATAACCGTACCATTTGTATCGGTGACTGCATTTTCTACGTTGCG
>CAZZEV010000374.1:0-2810 GCA_964653305.1 uncultured Cellvibrionaceae bacterium
CGATGCACAGCACCAATAAATGCACCGCGCCCACCACCAACCATTGCATAACGAATTCTTGGAGTTGTCATAAGGTATCTTCTTTTTTGAATTAATTTTTTACGATAAAGATCGAGAGCAACTTAAGGTAATTCTTGCGAGACCGTCGGCGGCAAGGACGACCCACATGGATGTGGGAAGCTTCCCGAAGCGACTGGATCGCGTAGGGATGCCGACGTCGAGCCTACAAGGATGTATTCACGGCGTGTCTCGCAAGGATTACCTTAAGGTGTGACAATTTGATTTTTATTTCAAACCCAAAATACGACGATTCGCCGCGTGGTCTGTACCGCCGCTCGCAAAATCATCAAACGCACGTTCAGTCACTTTAATAATATGTTGCGCAATAAATGGCGCGCCTTCTGCGGCACCCACTTCAGGATGTTTCAAGCAGCATTCCCACTCCAACACTGCCCAACCTTCGTAATTGTAAGCTGCAAATTTTGAGAAAATTTGTTTGAAATCCACTTGGCCATCGCCTAATGAACGGAAGCGACCAGCGCGATCCACCCAAGATTCATAACCGCCGTAAACGCCTTGCTGTGCAGTGGGATTAAATTCAGCATCTTTAACATGGAACATTTTAATACGATCGTGATAACGATCGATAAACGCCAAATAATCCAGTTGTTGCAACACAAAATGCGATGGGTCGAACAAAATATTGCAGCGCGGGTGATTGTCTACAGCTTTCAAAAAGCGCTCAAAGGTCGCGCCATCGTGCAAGTCTTCACCGGGGTGAATTTCGTAGCAAACATCAACACCAACGGCATCAAACGCATCCAAAATTGGCTTCCAGCGTTTTGCCAATTCGGCGAAACCTGCGTCAACCAAACCGGCTGGACGTTGGGGCCACGGGTACAAATAGGGCCACAACAAAGCACCAGAGAAAGTCGCGTGCGCTTTCAAACCTAAATTTTTACTGGCCTTGGCTGCCAGCATCATTTGCTCCACTGCCCAAGCTTGGCGAGCAGTTGGATTACCGCGAACGGATTCAGGTGCAAAGCCGTCAAACATTTCATCGTAAGCGGGGTGAACCGCTACCAATTGACCCTGCAAGTGCGTTGATAATTCGGTGGGTACTAAACCATGCTTAGCCAAAGTCGCCAGAAATTGCGTGCAGTATTCAGTGCTATTGGCTGCTTGCTCAAGGTCGAACACGCGCTTATCCCACGTCGGGATTTGGACACCTTTAAAGCCCAAACTCGCCACCCAACCGGCGATGCTATCTAGACTATTAAAGGGGGCGGTATCGCCTAAAAATTGCGCTAAGAAAATCGCTGGGCCTTTTAGGGTTTTCATAGGTTTCACCTTTTTATCATATAAAAATTCAAAATGTCATTATGACCATTAAACCAATAAGCCACAATACTGTTAGTTCTTCTGGTTAATCGCATTCATTCCTCCAGTTAGCCCTGCTTCGCAAGCGTCAGCAACTGCTGAAAACCCAAGCCCTCCAAGGCCCCAAAGGCCTTGTGCTGCCGCAAACTGGAACGGGCCGTTGCTGGGCTGGGCAATCCACAGAGAAAACGCGCCAATTGCCGTGTTTGCTGTAATGCGGCGTGATACTCGCCCTGCACTTCAGCAATGAGCTCACGCTGCCGAGCCGTAATCTGTGGTGCAATCAAGGATTCAACCAGAGCCACTGCCTCACCACGCGCCTGAGCGCGACAATGACTGCATATTCCACAGATGTTAGCTGGCTCACCAAAGTACTCGATAAGCTGCTGACTCAAACATTTGGGGTTGTTGGCATAGGCCAAAATACTCTGGATGCGTGTTATATCACGGGCTTCTCGCTCCGCAAATAATCTATTCAGGGTTTCTAACAAACTTTGCAAATCTTGTGAATTCCGCACCGCACCCATATTGCGATAGGTTTGTCGCAAACTGGCTACCGTTAATTCAATAGCGCCTTTTTCAGCCAAATAATCCAAAGCTTTGGTAATACGCTCTTTCGGTTCCTGCAATTTCTCGCTAATACTGATCATATCCAGCGTTAGCCACTTGGTGCCTTTTTTACCCGCGGCAAACAAGCGACGTAAAAAATCGGCGCGCACAGAATCAAATTGCGCCAGCACAATATCCATTTTCTGCAAAAACTGAATTTTGTATTCACTATAAAACGGGGCTTGTGCAGCAATAACGCCCTGCAACTCTAAATACGTTAAGGCCGTTGTTAACACCAAGGGGCGCACATCAAAACGATTGGATAACTCATAAGCAGATATATCAAACTCAGTCTGTTGCGATAACAAGAACTCCACCAAGCTCTGGATACTCTCGGCACTCGGAGTATCGCCATAGGTAAAATTTTCTAGCACACGAATATCATCTGCCACCGCAAACATTTCACACAGCGACGGCAAGCCATCGCGCCCCGCGCGGCCAATTTCTTGCACATAATTTTCAATCGATTTCGGCAAATTAAAATGGTAGACCGCGCGAATATTGCTTTTATCGATTCCCATACCAAATGCGATGGTCGCCACCACAATGGGCGTATCGCCATTCATAAAATTATTTTGGATTGTGTTTCGTTCATCGTCATTTAAACCCGCGTGATAATGCGCAGCACTTAAACCTGACGAATTAATTGCAGCGGCAATATCTTCCGCCGTTTTTTGCAGGGTGACGTACACAATAGTTGCTGCATCGCTTGGATGTTTTTGCAAGCGAGCCAATAATAAATTGACGCGCTCATCCACCGAACAAGGCGTTACACGCAACTGTAAATTTGGGCGCGCAAAACTGGTTTGAATATGGTCTTG
>CAZZEV010000375.1:0-2806 GCA_964653305.1 uncultured Cellvibrionaceae bacterium
AATAAACCTCGGCCATATTGGAGGTGTCGATTTTAAGTACGCGAAAACCTATATCTAAATTTTCAATGCCTTCTTTGTCAGCATTTTCTTCTTTGATTTTTTTGCCGGCGCGGCGGATACGTTCTTTTGAGATTTCAGTTAGTAGATGTGGCTTATTCATAGCATCACAAATAGAAATTGCACTTTTTATTGTTTGTTTTTCAGGAGTAGAAGTCGCCCGCCCAAGACTTTCATCAAGTGAATCAGGAAGCTGAACCATTATAAATTTACGATTACCGCCATCTTCAGCATTTAACCTCAACACCGCATCGGCGGTTGTTGACGAACCAGAAAAAAAATCAAGAGCAATAAATTGTTCTCGCTCAAAAAGAGATATTAATACTTTAAGAAAGCCTATGTTTTTTGGCGCAGAAAACGGAGAATCTGTGACATTAAACAAACTCTTCATATATGTACCAGCTCCGGTGGTTGTAAGCTCCATACTGTAATGCTGTTTCTTTCCCTTAACTATCGCTTCATATTCACGATTTACCAACTGACTTTTTATTCGTATTGTGTCATTAAAATTCTTTTCATATATTTTTTCAGCAGAAAACTCTAAAGCTTTATCCTCAAAAAGACACTTAAACTTATTCTCAGAATATGTATTCTCAACTAGACACCCTTTTCTATGTGAGAAATATTTAACGTAACCATCATTTAAAAATTGAGAATTGAACTCACCATATCTTTCCTTCAATATTTTCAGGCTTCGATCAATTGCACGATAGTACACAGAATAATTTTTATCAGAATCAATTTTCGTAACCAGCTCATTGAAGCTATTCTCACCAACCAAAACTCTTTTCCCGCTCCCATGAACAAAATTTCCGTCTTCATCCATAGTCATGTCACTTGATTTTTTTGGAATATTTTCAACAAAGTATGCGCAACTTTTATTTTTTGCATAAATCACACAATATTCAGAACTAACAGAAACAAATGCAGAATTTTTCCTGCCCTTAGGGTTATTTTCAACCGACAATATACCAACAAAATTATTTTCTCCGAAAACCTCATCACCAACCCTTTTTAAATTGGCAATTTCGTTATCGTCAATACTAATAAAAATAATCCCTTCATCGCTTAACAAATGGAAAGCCAACTTTAGACGAGAATAAATCATACTCAACCAATCCGAATGAAATCTTCCATTCGACTCATTATTAGCGACTAACCGATTACCCACTTCGTCCTTCTCATTCGAACGCAATTTATATTCTTCGGCATCCTCCGCAAAATCATCCTCATAAATAAAGTCATTACCCGTGTTATACGGCGGGTCTATATAAATCATTTTGACTTTGCCAAGATACGTCTCTTGCAATAACTTCAATGCATCCAAATTATCGCCTTCAATAAATAAATTTTGCGTGGTATCAAAATCTACACTTTCTTCACGGCAGGGGCGTAGGGTTTTAGCGATGGGCGCATTGGCAGTCAGCAGTGCCTCGCGCTTGCCGGGCCAATTTAATTGGTAACGCTCTTGTGGGCCTTCTACAATTTGCGCGCTGAGTTCTTGTTTTAATAAATCAAAATCAATCGCTTTTTGTAATTCGCCTTTATCGTTGCGGCTTTCCGTTATGCAATTGGGGAACAGCTCTGCAATTTTGGCAATGTTTTGATCTACAAAATTGGGGCTGTGCATTTTTAGTTTTTCCATGATGTTCTCATTCATTGAATTCAGACGGCGTGTGTGCGTTAAACACGCCATTAATTAAATGGGGTAATTTCTGTGCCTTCGGCCAAAATATCCACATAGTTTTTATAAATGTACTTACGATTGCGCTTACCTTGGCTAATTTGCTGCACTATGCCCAGTTGCTCTGCCAAAGCAATTATTTTGTTGGCGGTACTGAAAGACACACTGAGTGCTTGCTCTATATCTTTTACTTGCACCACTGGTTGTTGCAGCATCAAGCGAATAAAACCTATACCTTGGCTACCCGCACCGGCGGCTACCATGGAGTCTATATCGGTACGCTCTAACAACTGCACACGGCGAGTGGTGTCTATTACCATTTGGCAAACCACTTCTATGCCTTCTAAAAAAAAGGCAATCCACTTTTCATAGGTGCCGTGAGTTCGCACTTGTTGTAGGCGGTCGTAATATTCTTGTTGGTGAATTTTTAAGTAGGCACTCAAATAAAGAATCGGCTGATCCAAAATGCCCTTGCTGACAAGGTAAAGCGTGATGAGCAAACGCCCCACACGGCCATTACCATCGTTAAAGGGGTGCAGGGTTTCAAATTGATAATGCAGTAACGCGCATTGCACCAGCGGCGGCAAATCGTTGTGCAGGTTCATGTATTGCTCAAAATCGCCCAACAGCTGCGGCAACTCACTCGCCGGTGGCGGTACAAAACGCGCATTGGCGGGGCTGGTTCCCCCCACCCAATTTTGCATAGTGCGGAACTCGCCAGGTGTGAGGTTTGCGCTGCCGCCGCGAACATCGTTCATGAGAATCTGGTGCATTTCTTTAATCAGCCGTAGGCAAAGCGGTAAGTCATCTTCCTTTAGACGCTTTAGGCCGTGACGCGCGGCGCGCACGTAGTTGAGAACCTCGCCTACATCTTTGGTGGGCGGGTGCTCTTCTTCTGCGCCGAGTACATCCACAAGGGATGATTGTGTGCCTTCAATTTGCGAGCTGAGTAAGGCTTCTTTTTGAATAAACATGCCCGTTAGCAGCTCTGGGTTGGGCAATACGCTGATCACCATGTTGAGCGCGCCCAGAGCGCGGTCTGCCGCCGAGAGTTGCAACTGTAGC
>CAZZEV010000376.1:0-2792 GCA_964653305.1 uncultured Cellvibrionaceae bacterium
GTCCAACAAATAGAGCGTTACCCGCCCGACTTGTGCGCGCCAAACGCGAAACCGTACCGGACGCGATAGGAATTGGGTATCTATATGCTGCCACGTGCCGTCGGCAGCGAGTAGGGGTTTAATGGGCAGAGTGGCGGGGTCGTTGTAGAGATAGGTTTCTTGCTGCCAGCCATTACTATCAAGGGTTTGGCGAAAATAGCCCTGTTGATAAAGTAGGCCTACGCCGACCAAGGGCACACCGAGATCGCTGGCAGTTTTAAGATAATCGCCCGCCAACATGCCCAAGCCGCCCGCATAGAGTGGCAGCGCCTCGCACAGGCCAAACTCCATACTGAAATAGGCGATGCCGCGCAGGGGTTGGTCGGGATAATGGCGGCCATACCACGCGGGTTTGGTTAGATAATCATGACGCGCTTGCGACAGCTGCTGCAGTTTTTCTACGAAGCTGTGGTCATTTGCTAATTGCTGTAATTGCTCATTACTGGTGAGTTGCAAAACGCTAACGGGGTTTTGGGTGTGCGCCCATACCTCTGGGTTAATTCGTTCCCAAATTTTGTCGCCAGCGTGATTCCAGCTCCAATAGAGGTCGGTAGCCAGCTCACGCAAAACAGCGAGCGCTTCTGGCAATGTTCGTTCAGCGAGTGGAACCATAAGAGTGCCTGTTTTAAATTAAACACACTTGATCGAATTGGCCATGGGCGAAATTGTCGAGATTAGACAGCGTAATATCGCTAATCGCGGTCAGTGCTTCGCGGGTAAAAAAAGCTTGGTGGCCGGTAATAACCACATTAGGAAAAGTGAGTAAGCGCGCGAAGGTATCGTCTTGCAGAAGTTCGTTGGAATTATCCTCAAAGAATAAATCGCCTTCTTCCTCGTAGACATCTAACCCCAAATAGCCGATTTTTTTAGTCTTTAAACCTGCGACTACGGCGGGCGTATCAATTAAGCCGCCACGACCGGTATTGATAAGCATGACGCCGGTTTTGAGTTGGGCGATAGTCTGTGCATTAATTAAATGCTGGGTAGAGGGGTTAAGCGGGCAGTGCAGCGAAACAATATCCGCTTGCGGCCAAATGTCTTCCAGCGGTAAATAGTTTACGCCTTTGGTCATTAATAGCTGATTGGGGGCGGGGTCAAAGGCGATGAGCTTACAGCCTAAACCAAGCATATTCTGCGCAAAGACTTGGCCAATTTTACCTGTGCCGATAACTGCGACAGTTTTATCCACCAAATCAAAACCGATTAAGCCGTTAAGCGAATAATCATTTTCACGCACGCGATGATAAGCGCGGTGCAAATTTCGGTTCAGCATAAGAATTAAACCCAGCGCATGTTCGGCGACGGCGTGGGGAGAATATTCTGGAACTCGCGCTACTTTAATGCCGAGTTTTTTCGCGGCAACTAAATCCACCTGATTAAAACCGGCACAACGTAGCGCAACAAATGAAATACGCATTTCTGCCAGCAAACTTAATACTGGTGCATTAAGGCTATCATTCACAAAGCAACACACAGCGCTGCAACCTTGTGCGAGCACAGCGGTTTTCGCAGTCAATGCTACATCATGAAATTCTAATTCATGCCTGCCGCCATTGGCGCGTGAAAGATATTCTTCGTCATAGGGTTTGCTACTAAAAACGGCGACTTTCATAGCATTTTTCCTGCGTTGAGCATTGGCTAAGTTTACGAGAATCAATGGAGCATACATTGACACAAGACAAGAACCCTAAGTCTATTACTGTTAACAATCGGTGCGCTCACACACAGACTTTGACATGTGCCGGTACTAGTGTTGAAATCTATCACTAGGATGCCCATTTATCCTAAGGTAGCTTTGGCATTTTACCAAGAGCACATTAGCGAGTTACATAATTGGCGAGTTACATAATCTACACACATCAATACGGAAAAATGACATGCGTAAATTCATTGGTTTAGTTTTAATCATGATTGTGACGGTTAGCCTATCGGGTTGCGGGTACAACAAATTTCAAACAAGTGATGAACAGGTTAAGGCCAGTTGGGCGGAAGTGGTAAACCAATATCAGCGACGTGCAGATTTAGTACCCAACTTAGTGAGCACAGTAAAGGGTTATGCCTCACATGAAGAATCCGTATTTTTGGGCGTTACTAACGCGCGCGCGAAAGTGGGCAGCACGCAAATTACACCCGAGTTGGTCAATAACCCTGAAGCCCTCGCTAAGTTTCAAGCCGCACAAGGTGAGCTGACCAGTTCACTCTCGCGCTTATTGGTGGTGGCAGAAAATTATCCGCAATTAAAAGCCGATGCAAACTTCCGCGATTTACAAGCGCAATTAGAAGGCACTGAAAATCGAATTACGGTAGCGCGTAATCGCTACATTAAGGATGTTCAAGAATATAACATTGCTGTGCGTTCCTTTCCCAGCAATATCACCGCAAAAATATTTGGTTACGATGTTAAACCTAACTTCACGGTAGAAAATGAAAAAGAAATTTCTACTGCGCCTAAAGTGAATTTTGATGCGACACCTGTTCAGCCGCAGAGCGATGCTAAATGAGTAAGTTGCAAGCGCCACTGCTGGCGCTTTTACTTTTCTGTCTGGCAATAGGCGCGTGCTTTAGCGCCCGCGCAGACATTGCTGTGCCAACATTAACTGGTCATGTGATAGACCAAACAGCAACGCTCAGCGCTGCTGAAATTTCTCAGTTAGAACAAATGCTGCGCGACTTTGAAACAAAAAAAGGCAGTCAAATCGCCGTGCTTATTGTGCCTACTACAGAACCAGAAGCCATTGAACAATATTCCATTC
>CAZZEV010000377.1:0-2787 GCA_964653305.1 uncultured Cellvibrionaceae bacterium
GTGCGATTTGAACGAACTGGACGACATACTGATTTATTTGATGAGTAAATTATGAGCACAGAGGCAGAACGTCGCGAAATAGTAGAACAAACCGATGCTATTCATCGGCTCTCTGGATTTGATACTGAAGACTCGCCGCAATGGTTTAAGGAGTTAACCGAAGACTTTATAAGCGGGAAAGTCACTGCTGAGGAAGCCTCTAAAATAGGCCATGAAAATTTAAAAGCGGGTAATTTTTAAAGAGTAACTGCGGGCATGAATTAAAAATGCTTTAAGCGACAACCGTAAATTATTCCTCATATTCCATCTACAGAAACACTTTGATTTTAAAGGGTTTTGTGCTTTTTCCTTATTTTGTACACCCTATTAACACACCTTTCGTTACGCTTAAATTTAACTGTCATTGTTCAGTAAACGCCAAAGAAGGTCGCATCACTATATTTAATAGCTAGTAAAATAAACCTATTAAATAAGTTTTTTTAATATTAAGATAATGTTTGAATTAGTTTAAATAGCACTAAAAAGGCTTTAAATGATAGTAACCATTGGTAATACTAAAGGCGGTGTTGGCAAGACTACAATCGCAGTAAATATTGCGATTGCTCGTGCTTTAGCTGGGCGTGAGGTATGGCTTATTGATGGTGACCGACAAGGAACCGCTCAAACCGCCATTAGCATTAGAGCCGATGCCGGACATTCCCCCGGAATTGCATGTGCCAGTTACCCAGATGGCCAAACCCTTCGGGCGCAGGTGCAACAGCAAGCTAGTAAGTTTGATGACATTATTATTGATGCTGGTGGTCGGGACTCTACTGCCTTACGAGCTGCATTAATTCTATCGGATGTGCTCCTTGTGCCATTTCAACCTCGTTCATACGATGTATGGGCTTTGGATGATATTGCTCAATTAGTCGATGACGCGCGTAGCGTGCGAGATGGTTTGCGGTGTTATGCCGTACTTAATTGTGCTGATCCTGGTGAAGCCTCTACAGACAATATCGAAGCCGCAGCCGCAGTTGCCGATGTTCCTCAATTTGAATACCTACATACCCCATTGCGCCGCCGTAAATCCTACTCTAATGCTGCTGGGCAAGGCTTGTCTGTGCTTGAGTTTAAGCCAAGTGATAAAAAGGCTATTGAAGAGTTTAATGCACTTATTAAAGTGTTATTTTAATATTAAAATAGATGTATTTTAATGGTAATTTTAAATGGCAATAACAAAGAAAAAAGTACAATCACACACAGTTGATGAGTTTATTTCAGGCGCTCCCGATGCCCCGCATGTACAAGAGGCTGAAAAGCCAAAATACGTTAAAAAGGGGAAAAAGTTGCAAATTACGTTAACTATTTCCCAGCCTATTCTTGAGCGAGTTGATGCTATGGCTGAACGCCTTGGGCAAAGTAGGGCGGCGATTATAAATTTAGCTATTTTTCAAGGATTGGAAAGTGGTTTGCAAATTGACCCATCTAAATCAATCTAGCAGTTTGTATGACGACTGAGTCTGAGAGACAGGAGAGTGTAGAGCAAGTGGAAGCATTAAACATTGGCCATAAAAGGTTAAAAGTTGTTGACTCCAATACATTCAGACAATAAGCTTTCAGTCACATATTTCGGTATGTTTCGCTTATAGCGTTAATAAAAGTTAACTAGCTTCCGCAGTAAACAAATTAACGAATATCAAAATTAGTACAAAGATTTTGCAGATATATTCGCAAAACAAAGTACCTTATTCTACATCTCAGCCTAGCTGTTAACTTATCGCTTTAATAATTTTTACCTGTGACACAGGTAGACACATTAATGCATTCAAAAACACGAATATCGCCCTGATTTAATGGCATGTAACCGTTCAGGACGATTCCACTTACCGCTAAATTCGAGGTCTAAAAATGCCTAGTGAAATACGATATGGTCGCCGTGAAGAAAAAGATCCTGAAAATATGACATCAGAAGAAAAGCTGCAATACGAACTCAGCGAGCTTGATGATGAGTACTATAAAACGCAAAACGAAATGGACAACCCATATGGAGAGGATGATTAACAGTTAGCAGCAACACGCATAAAAAATCACGTAGCACAGGAAGAATAATTCATGAAAAAATTTGAAGATTTAGACCGCGTTGCGGATGTATTGGGTGGCGGGGGATCATTTAATCCAGATACTGAATATGAAACTGTTGACGAGCTTGTTGATGCGCTGGTGAATCTTGGTCGTATAGATAGCGTTATAGCTTTTCATGATGATCATTTAGGTTTAAAAAATGAGCTTACTAGTGAATTTCTTTCATCACCATTGGCGGAATTGGATACATCAAGGTTTGAATCACAAATAGAAGCTGTACTTGAGCAAGCCAATATAATTATTCCATTATCTGAAAAAGAACCATCTGAAGATGACACTGATGATATAGAGGAGGACAAAAGATCAAGAGGCGAGGATCTTAATGATTAACTGGCTAATATGTCGCTTAGCTCACAATAGCCAGTGGCGCTTCGTTATGAAACCTAGGTCAGCAATACAACAGATGAGGCTTTAACACATTTTAGGCACCATATAAAATCAAACATGGCTAATGACATGTTTGATTTTTAGCGGCTAAAATTAGAACCCCTGTTGTCTTGCTTTTCAGCCTTAGTTATTTCCGCAAACTTTGCTCTAACAAACTCTCTAGCCCGTTCAAACGATTTATTAACTCGGTCTGCCAGTTCACTGATTGCCCCAGCGATTCGGCTAGCTGGTTGATCTGCTGCTGAATGCTGTTCATTCGCTCGTGTGCGCTGTGCT
>CAZZEV010000378.1:0-1440 GCA_964653305.1 uncultured Cellvibrionaceae bacterium
CAGCCTTTATGACGCGCGGCGAATTCACTACCGATAAAAGCAAAAATATTATCGCCAGTTACGACGATGATTTTGCGCTCTGGGGCAATAGCCATCGCGATGCATGGGAAGCGATTGCAAGCCGCGATTATGTTGCCGGCGGTTTTGTATGGACGGGTTTTGATTATCGCGGTGAACCAACGCCCAATGAATGGCCATCAGTCAGTTCCTTCTTTGGCATTATGGATCTCAACGGCTTTCCAAAAACTGCGTATTACATGCATCAAGTGCAATGGATCAAAGATCGCCCATTGGTGCACATTGCACCGCACTGGAATTGGAGCGGTAGTGAGAGCAAGGAGATTCGCGTAATGGTCATGGCTAATGTTGAGCGTGTAAAACTGCTGTTGAATGGTCGCGATCTCGGTGAGCAAAAAGTGGATCAATACCGCATGAATTTTTTCAAAGTTCCCTACGAGGCCGGAAAGCTGGAAGCCATAGGTTTTAAGGGCGACAAAGAAGTAACGCGCGCGATTGTTGAAACCACCGGCAAAGCCGTTGCGCTGGAATTAATTCCAGATCGTAAATCTTTAGCGGGTGATGGCCGCGATGCAATGCCAATTACTGTACGCGCGTTGGATGCAAAAGGTCGCGCGGTACCTATCGACAATTCAGAAGTGACTTTTGAAATCAGTGGCGCAGGAAAATCTATCGGTCACGGCAATGGCGACCCAAATTCACACGAAGATGAAAAAGGTAAATCGCGCAAACTCTTCAACGGCCTTGCGCAATTAATCGTGCAAACTAATTTTGAATCAAAGGGCGCAATTAAAATTACCGCGAGTGCACAAGGTTTGAAAACCGCGAGCGTAAGTATTCCCGTTAAAGCTGTTGCGCCAGTTCCTTTTGTTGGCGGTGGCGAAGCACCTTTGTCGCATATTCGTGATTGGCGCGTGTCGCCCGCAAGCAGCGAACGGCCAGATCCCACACAAGTGCTGGCAGATAACGACATGAATACCTGGGGCTGGGGCCAACCGCCCATGCTGAATACACCCGAAGGAAAATCTGGTGCTTCATACCGTTTATATCGCACCAATTTTACCCCGCGTAAAAACTTGGCGGATGGCACAGGCCGTATTCATTTTTACAAAATTATCGGTAAAGCTGAAATTTGGTTAAACGGTGTATTGATTGGCAAGAAAGATTCTTTCGATCCAGCAGAATTAGATTTGCAATTACCTGCAGGTCAAGGAGCACGTCAGTTGAACGTTATCGTTCAAGGTGATGGCGATAATAAAGCGGGTGTTGAAGGTAATGTGGTGATTGAGCCTAAAAAATAATGTAGGTTGTAGTTAGAAATAAAAAGGCGAATCACTGGAAGGTGATTCGCTTTTTTTTGTCTTACTGTTCGTCAATTTTAATTAGGCACTGCTGTTCACCGCGCTCTTTAAAACACAAACG
>CAZZEV010000378.1:1540-2784 GCA_964653305.1 uncultured Cellvibrionaceae bacterium
ATTTTTTCAAAATTATCGGTTTTAAGTTTTGTCTGGCTCATTAGCGCTGCAACATTCGCGCAAGATGGGAAAATGTATCCAATTGAGGCACCCAAAGAGCCTAACGCAATCCCCTTAGGTACGGGTGGTGTAGCGGATCAACCCGCTAAAGAATCTTGGTTCCGTCAGTGGGGTGACCCTATGGCGAGAAATATTTCCAAGGCGACCCTTACTCCATTTTTAGCTGACCCCAAAAAAGCCAACGGAACCACTGTGATTGTTGCACCGGGTGGTGGATTCATGTGGCTTTCAATGGGTAATGAAGGTTGGGAAGTTGCAGAAGCACTTGCTGCTCGCGGCATAAATGCATTCGTTCTCAAGTACCGTCTTCAACCTACCGCAGACACACTTGAGGCGTTTGAAGGTCAAATGAATCAGCGCATGGCAGATGCAGGGAAACCTCCAACTGATAAAGCACCACCAAGAAGACCAAACGGTGATTTTACAAATCAGCTTCAAGATGTAGAAGCAGCCTACGCATTAATTACAAGCCGCGCTAAAGAGTGGAATGTAAACGTCAACAAAATTGGAATGATGGGTTTTTCTGCGGGTGCTCGCTTAACCATGGCAACCACACTTCAATCCAAGAAAGCAAAGCTGGCTTTTATTTCCCCCATTTATGGTGCGATGGATGCTGTAGAAGTACCTAAAAATGCTCCACCCATGTTTGTTGCTCTCGCAGTGGATGATTTCTTATTTCACGGTGAAACCGCGCTCATAAAATCTTGGTACGACGCGAAGATTCCGGTGGAACTTCATCTGTATCAAAACGGTGGACATGGCTTCGGTTTGGGTAATCCCGATCGTACCAGCAATAAATGGTTCGACGCCTACATACATTGGCTGGACGTAAACGGATTTCTTAAGCCTTAGAAAATAGTTCCCATTAAAAAAATTATTGGGACAGCTAAAGTTAATAATGTAGGTTTTTATTTAAAATAGAGGCGAGTCGCTGAAAAGTGATTCGCCTTTTTTATTTTATTGCTGTCTGGTCAATATTCTAAAGCGAGATGCCTCAAGACTAGATTGATTACATAGGTCATTAGCAATTATGGGGTAGTGTTCGATAAACTGACGCTAAATGCCTACCCTCGCTTTTGAGTCCCCTATGCCTCTTGATCTCTCTCCTGCGCGTGAGCGCATTATGCTATTCACGCTTATGGCTTTACAGTTCATCATGATTGTAGATTTTATGATTATGATGC
>CAZZEV010000379.1:0-2769 GCA_964653305.1 uncultured Cellvibrionaceae bacterium
GTGGCAGTTGCGGAAGCCGAGGTCTACCCAGATCGCGAGTTAGCGATTAACCCCGGTCAAGTATTTGGCAATTTAGAGGGCGTAAAAACCAAAGATCCCGCATTTGGTTTAGATGCTATTTGGATTAGTGCTACGCAAAAAGAACAGGCGCAAACACTGGGCTATACGGTAGTAGACCCAAGTACCGTAGTGGCAACGCATCTCAACCAAATTTTGCAAAACCACACCCATGAGCTCCTGGGTCATGAGGATGTGCAAAAGCTTTTGGATATGCTGGCCAAAACCTCGCCTAAATTGGTGGAGGAGTTGGTGCCCGGAACCCTGAGCCTAAACGTCTTCTTGAAGGTGCTACAAAACCTACTCCGTGAGCGGGTGCCCATTCGGGATATTCGCTCCATCGCTGAAGCTTTGGCGGGTGCAACCGGTAAGAGTCAAGATCCCGTCGCTTTAACGGCTATGGCAAGGGTCGCGCTCTGCCGTCAAATCGTCCAGAGCATCATAGGTGGCGAGCAAAACCTGCCTGTAATCACGATTGATCCCGCCTTGGAACAGTTATTGCTGAGTACCGTACAGCAAGCACAAAAAGCTGGCGCTGATGATGGTGCTTTTATAGAACCGAGTTTGTCAGATCGCTTACAAGCCTCACTGATTAGCGCGGCTCAAAAGCAAGAAATGGCGGGGAAACCCTTGGTATTACTGGTAGCCGCACCCCTGCGGATGATGATGTGGCGTTTCCTGCGTCACAGCCTCCCCGATATGCGTGTACTGGCTTACAACGAAATACCCGACAACAAACAAATTACGATTGATGCAAGTGTGGGTGCTGATAGATAGCCCTCACTCTAACCTGAAGTAGCCGAAAGGCAGGAGCTGAATATGCAAGTTAAACGTTTCGTAGCCGCTGATATGCGCCGTGCGTTAGAACTGGTACGCCAAGAGTTGGGGCCAGATGCAATTATTCTCTCTAGTGGACGCGTGCCGGAAGGCGTAGAGCTATTGACCACCACGGGTTCAGATAGTGAGCTACAGCAGTTACAGCAACAGCCGCTCGGTAAGATGGCCTTTGCAAGCGCATCCCCCATGATAAGTGATGGCGCTTGGGCCGAAACTGAAGTGATTGAACGCGCTGCAAAACAACATGTAAGTAGCAGTTTTGCTTCTACCTTGGCGTCCTCAAAAATGGGGTCTACCAATACAGGTAAATCGGGTAAGCAACTCGTAGACGACATCGAGCAAGCGCGTCTGCGCATGTTGGCGAGCCAAAAAGCAGAAGATTCAGCCAAAGAGTTTTTGGTGGGAAGAAACACTATTGTCAATGCAGGCATTCCCCGTAATCCTGTTACTGCGAATACAACTCAACCAGCAGTGGGCAATCGTGTACAAGGCCGCAAAGCGGTTGCCGCCGCTCCTCAAACACCTCAAGCTAAGCCAATGACTGCTGCCGAGCGTTATCCTTTAGTAGATGAAGACAAAGTTCGCATTAGCAGCTCGGTTGACCGCAACAGCGAATTGCAAGAGTTACAAGCTAAAATCGCCGATATGCGTTTCTTGCTTGAACAGCAACTCGATCGCCTAGGCGCAGCCGCTAATCCCATGTCTAACTCGCCAGTGCTAGGTAGCATAGGTCGCCGGTTAGAGCGTTTAGGTCTGCCTGCTGAAGTGGTTACTATGGTGCTAAAAGGTTGCACTAAAACTCACAGCTTAAGTAATGCCTGGCCAGATGCTTTGGCTAACCTCGCGCATCAGTTACCGGTTAACGGCCGCGATATTGTGGACCAAGGTGGTGTGTTTGCCTTTGTCGGCCCAACAGGTGTAGGTAAAACCACTACCATCGGCAAGCTTGCTGCGCGCTATGTCTTGCAACACGGTGCCGATAAGGTTGCGATCATTACTACCGATACCTACCGCATAGCAGCTCACGATCAATTGCGTTCACTCGCACGTATTCTTCGTGTACCTGTGCGCGTAGTAGATGAAAGCAATTCGCTTGAAAGTCTGTTGCGCAGTCTGCGTCACTGCTCACTGATCTTGATTGATACCGCCGGCTTCCGTCACGGCGACCCGCACTTGAAAGCGCAACTCAAAGCCCTTTCTGATCAGCCACAAGTGAAAAGTTATTTAGTTTTATCCTGCAATAGCCAAGAGCAAATGCTGAAAGCCTCGGTACATGCTTACGGCGCGGCACGCTTACAAGGTTGTGTGCTTACCAAGTTAGATGAAACCGCCAGCATGGGTGAAGCCTTAGGGGTGGTGATGCAAAATCGTCTGCCCGTGGTGTACACCACCGATGGGCAAGATATTCCCAAAAATTTAGATGTAGCCAGAGCACATCAGCTAGTGGCGAAAGCGGTGGCTTTAATAAAAAGTAATCCGGCGTCGGCAGTTTCTTAAACTGTTATAAAAAATCAGTAACAATCCAAATCAGTATCTATACTCAGTTCACAAATTCAGTTTTAGGCCGGTTGTTGGAGTTATAAATCAATGCGCCCAGTACAAGTTATCGCAGTATCCGGCGGCAAAGGCGGGGTTGGCAAAAGCAATATCTCCGTCAATCTCAGTATCGCATTGGCCGAGATGCGTCGCCGTGTAGTCTTGTTTGATGCCGACCTTGGTCTAGCCAATATCGACGTTCTCCTTGGCCTAAAAGCCACCCATACCCTTGCCGATGTTCTTGCGGGAACCCATTCCTTGATGGACGTTCTCATATCAGGCCCCGCAGGCATCAAGATTGTTCCTGCATCCTCGGGTGTGCAACGCATGGCGGAGCTA
>CAZZEV010000380.1:0-2746 GCA_964653305.1 uncultured Cellvibrionaceae bacterium
ACCATGGGAATCTGTTCACCAAACAAACGCCGAATGACGGTTTGTATTAAGGGCGACTTGGCGCTGCCGCCGGTTAAATACACGATATCCGGTTGTGCACTTGCTTGGGTGACAGCCTCAGTAATTAATGAAGATATTTTTTGCAGCAACGGCGTGCTGACATCTGCAAATTGCTGCGCACTACAAACAGTCAATAAACTCTTTTCGATAAAGCCGAGATCAATGGAGCATTCCGCTTGCGATGAGAGTGCAATTTTCCCACCTTCAGCTTCGCGGACTACCGCAAAATTGTGTTTGCCATTGCGCATTTTTATAAAGCGGTTTAACAATTGTGGCTCGCTGGTTTCGCGCAGCAATTTTTCTAGCAGCTGGGAGGTTTTAATATCATAAAAATCGGTTTGCGCGCCTATATCGTTAATCGCCATGGCATTGACGAAAGGCATCACCGGCATAGGCAAGTCTGTCGTTAATACCGAGTTGATACCAAACTCCGGCATCAATAATTTTTGCGCAAATTGGATATCAAAATCGTTGCCGCCAACACGCTCGCCGGTATGACCTAAAAAATCCTGTTCGCGATTCAATTGCTGAATATGTTGTGGGCCCATTAACACCATTGAGCAGTCAGTTGTACCACCGCCGATATCCACTACTAACACACGCTTATTTTCGGTAAGACGCGTTTCAAAATCAAAACCTGCCGCTAAAGGCTCAAACAAAAACTCAATATCGTTTAAACCTATACGCTTGCCAGCCGCCGTTAAAATGTCTTGCGCTTGTTGATTGCTGTGTTGCGCATTAATACCTTGGAAATTGACAGGGCGACCAATCACCGCCTGGGTAATGGTTTCACCGAGATGTTGCTCTGCGCGAGTTTTAACGTTGAGCATCATGGCCGCAACAACGTCTTCAAAAAAATCGACCGACTGCTGACGCAAACCGCTCGCACCCAAAAACGATTTTGGGGATTTAATAAAATAGCCTTCGCTAGGCGCTGCAATGTAATGCTCAATCGCCTCTTCGCCAAAAAACAAACCTTCGTGCACATTCGCTAGCGAGTGCTCTATTTTTCCATTACGTGATTGGCTTAATAACGCAGCGCGGCTTTGTGCAAATAATAATTTCGTTTCGCCATCAGGCAATTGGTGCCAAATAGCTTCGGCAATAAATGCGCGCTCAAAGGCATAAAGCGTAGAGGGAGCAAAGGTATTTTCGCCATAGAGGGGAATCAGTCGCGCTTGCGCGTTTTCCACATACGCCATCGCACAATTTGAGGTGCCGTAATCAAAACCAACAAACATAACCAAACCTAAAAGAAACTTTATGAAGACAGCTAAACATAAAAAAAAGCCGCATGTAGCGGCTTCTTACTACGAACGAATTAAAAAATTAACTCACGACAGATGCAAATACATCAAAGTAGGTTGGGAATGTCTTTGCAGTACATTTGGGGTCATTGATACGCACAGGAACACCGCCAAATGTTGCTAGCGAAAAACACATTGCCATTCGGTGATCGTCATAGGTATCAATCGCCGCATTAGGCGTTAATTTTTCAACCGGTGTCACGCGCAACCAATCCTCGCCCTCTTCTACAGTCGCACCGAGTTTACGCAATTCAGTCGCCATAGCAGAGATACGATCGGTTTCTTTCACACGCCAACTGGCGATATTGGTTAGGCGCGAAGGGCCATCACAAAAGAGCGCGACGACTGCGAGTGTCATAGCAGCATCAGGGATATGATTAAAATCGCGATCAAAGGCTTTGAGCGGCAAGGATGGTGCCGAAGCTTCAATCCAGTTGTCGCCTTTGGTGATGGTCACGCCAATCGCTTCTAGCGCATCCGCAAAAGCAACGTCGCCTTGAATACTGCTCGCGCCCACACCTTGCACACGCACAGGGCCGCCACCAATTGCGCCAGCCGCGAGGAAGTAAGAAGCCGATGAAGCATCGCCTTCCACAAACAAGGTACCCGGAGATTTATAACCCGCGGCGGCTGGAACCGTAAAACGCTCCCAACCATCGCGCACGACATTCACCCCAAATTGCGCCATCAGCTTTAGTGTAATTTCGATGTACGGCTTGGAAATAAGCTCGCTAACCATTTCGATCTGGGTTTCTTTGCCAGTCATTGGCAAAGCCATCAACAAGGCTGTCAGGAATTGACTGGAAACATCGCCGCGAATTTTAATCACGCCGTTCGCTGCGATAGTCGCAGGCTTAATCAATAGCGGAGGGAAGCCCTCTTCGCCAAGATAGGTAATATCCGCGCCGATTTGACGCAAGGCATCCACCAAATCACCAATGGGGCGCTCATGCATGCGCGCCACGCCGTGCAATTTGTAAGTACCGCCACTCAAGGCCAAAGCTGCCGTCAATGGGCGAAACGCGGTGCCCGCATTGCCCAAAAATAAGTCGCCCTCTTTGTTAGGGAAGCTGCCGCCAGTGCCGACGATAGAATAATCATGCTCACCAGTTTTGGTAACACCAACGCCCAAAGCGGCAAGCGCTTCCAGCATGCGGTCGGTATCGTCAGATTTAAGCAAATCGCGAATTTCGGTAGTGCCCGATGCCAAAGCCGCGAGCAACAAGGTGCGGTTAGAAATACTTTTGGAACCGGGTAAATGAACCAAGCCTTTGGCTTTGCTAGCAGGATTTAAATCGAGAAATTCCATCGCAAACCTCTACCGAATCTGGAGATTAAATATCCCATCCCTAGAGAATTGAGACTGCGTTATGGATGGG
>CAZZEV010000381.1:0-2723 GCA_964653305.1 uncultured Cellvibrionaceae bacterium
CTGTTAGGGCAGCAGCAGTTTGTCTATCAAAGGCATTGGCTGTATTGTTTTGAACTGCAAAAGTTCTTAAGGTAGCAATGCTTACATCTTTGCAATAACCTTGATCACAAGCAATTTTAACTATATCGTGATACTGGTTATTGGTCAGAGTGTTACCGTAAATGGTTTGGTATGTTTCAATTAATGCCTCTGGTTTTATCTTGTTAGCCCTTGGGTCTTTAGCAGATACTAATTGTGCCAGACCAAATCCTCTATTGTTAGCGGCGCCTTCACCAGCAACACGATATTCCCAATTATCTGAATTGTGGGGCATTACATATTTGACTGCACTCTCAAAGTAGCCAGGGGCTTGGAAAAAAACAAAACAGAATGCCAGGATGAAGAAGGTAAGCCAGCAAGCTCCTTTGATTAATGCCTTTTGAACATCAGGATCACCAAAAATTACAGGGCCTGGTATGGACGGGGATGAATCGGAACAACTGCTGGAACTGCTTGAATAGTTGCCAGAACTAGAAGCATTATGTCGAGCTAACTTAATCTGGGCTGAAACCACACCATCGTCAGAATTGATTCCAGCGGCTTTTCTATCTTGCCCTGAAAAATATTGACCACCTAACAGTCCGCCTTCTCTTTGATCTTCGCTCATTTTATCACCCCAAAATTAAACAGTTAATCAATACGTTCAATCTGATACATGTATTGAGAGACTTTATGCCATTTTTTCGATTTCAAATTTTTTCCTAAACGCTCGATAATTTAATTGCTATACCCGTACAAAAGTTCACGGGAATTGTTATTGCTTTAATGGTATCAGCGTCTAGTTTCTGGACGCTTTAATTACTCTTGATCTTTAAGCCGGCTATCGTTCTGCAAAACGCCAGCCTCTCTAAGATTGTCAACAATTGACACTCCCTCACTTACTATCTCGATCCCTCCAAATTCTTCACGCAATACCCTGTAATACTCCATGATTAACTCTGGTGATGGATAACCATCCTCGGCTGGAAATTTCTCGTCGAGAGCTTCTGAACATTTTTTAATAGATTTTCGTTTCATATAAATAACTACGAAGATTTTTACTTCGAATGTGGTAATCAGCTAGTTTATTGGGTATTAGCGTTTGCAATTGCTCAGTTCTGCCGCATGTAAAAATCGTTGTGCATGTTTTTTCTAAATCGATTGTAAGGTGATACGTAGGGCGCAAAGTGGCAAGCGAAGTTGTATCAATTTTCAGCGACTGTTCCAACCACAATTGGCACTACCTGAGGTTTCTCGTTCTTGCTTGAGGTTTTAGACCCTGTGCCCTTTCGGTCTGAATAGTTGATAGATGTCAGATTCGTGTAGCTACGATTGGCGCAGTCATATACAACAATATCAATGCTGGAACTTGCCTCATGGACAGCAGTTTTAGATTGGTCAAAGAGCTCTTTTGTGTAAACAAGATCTCCTATCCTTTTTACGTTGTCTGGGTCTGCATAGTAATTGGCCCATTCTGCATATCCGTACTTTTGCCATTTGACTGTTTTAGCGTTTGATAGTTCTTAGAAATAGTCTTGTCTACATCATTAAGATGACAGTGCTTTGTTTGGGTTGTATCATTGTTGAATCCAACAATATTATGTTGCACATCAATTGCGGATCGTTAATTCTTGACTCGTCCCGCGTTGTATGCTTTCGCAAAATAATATAAAGCAGGTACAAAAGATGCCCAAACTATCATGATGGGTGTTCCAGTTGGGCGTATTAGGCGATAAAAATAATGCGCATCGGCATAAAGCACAAAGGAACATAAAAGCATCACGCCACAAATTTTAAGAATTTTTTTAAGGTTCGAATTGTTTTTAATTATGGCTTTTGCTGTCACTGGAATCGTTATGAATGTTGCGTATAACGAATACCACTTTAACGAATAAAATAATGAAGAGTGGCTCGACCATCCATAAAGTATTGCTATCAAAACTACAAATGAACCGTAACCTACTATCCCTTTTATTGTATCAAATGGCTCCGGATTAAATTCGACATAACTGGAAGGTTGGTTGAACCTATTATGAATATCATTTATTCCATCCATAAATTTTTCATGTCGATCTCTCGATAAATTCGCTTGATGTTGTGCGACCTTGTCAATTATTTGAAGATCTGTGTCATATTCTGTTGCGCCAGCTTCCCTTTGGTAGTCCGATAACATGGGGGTCTCCTTACTAAATTGTCTTAGGCAAAGGCTTTGCTGACACTTTATTGCTTGCGACAGCTAAAAGTTCACGAAAATTGAAGCTTCATTGAAGTTTATAAGTGTCCAGTAAGTGGACGCTGCTCCAAGACGTCACTATCGATCCAAGTCGGTATATTGAATGCCGTGATCGAACTGAAGGAAGAGTTTTGAAATGCGTGACGAATGAGCGATAGGATTTAAAACTTTTCAAACAATGGGCTATCGGTAGGTAACACTAGACGTAGTTTTTGAGGGAGTACGTCAAACTCAAACCGGTTACATACGATAGGCTCGCCGTCCATGTTGAACTGGAAATCGACTTGGGATTCGATCATAAAGTTTTTTAGCCGCAAATGAATAAATTTTTCAGACTTATTCATTTTTAGCTTGATAAGATCGGATAGTAGGTGTGCAGCCTTAAAGTTATGAGATTCTGGGATTAGCAAAAGATCAAGTAGTCCATCGTTAATCAATGCTTGGGGTGTGAGGTGTGCACCACCTCCCGCCT
>CAZZEV010000382.1:0-2715 GCA_964653305.1 uncultured Cellvibrionaceae bacterium
CATTCGCGCCAAAACGTGGGTGAACCTAAAAAATAGCCATTCACTATTAACCAAACAAAGGGTAGCCAAAATTTTCCGTACAGAGGAATGGTCAAAAAAATAGGCACTAACATAGCGGCTAATAAAATCGCTACAGGATTTACAATCAACTGCTGAGCCATTTTGACTTTTGGTTCATCGATAATGCGGTAGCTAGTCACAATTTACTTCCCGTGTTTGTTAATAAATTCCAGCACATCATCATATCGGCCACCGTCATTGGCATAGCGCGCATAATTTCTGGCTGTGGTTAACCATTCGGTAGTAGAAGAGCGCGAGTCTGCCAATGCGGCCACAAAATGCTGCATAGAAATCGCCGTTTCTTCACCGCTTGCAATGGTGCTATCAATGGCTTCGTCTGCAGCCATTTCCACGAGATTTGCTAAATCTGCACCAGAATAGCCAGAGGTTTTATTGGCAATGGCATCAAACTGAATATCGCCCGCGTTAGGGCGATCTTTCATGTGATGTTCCAGAATCGATTTGCGCGCAACTTTATCTGGCGGTGGCACAAAGAACATGCGATCAAAACGACCGGGGCGCAAAAATGCGGAATCTAATGACCAAGGCACGTTGGTAGAACCTAAAATTAAAACGCCTTCATTGTTTTGCGCAAAGCCATCTAGCTCTGTTAAAAATTGGCTAACGGTATTGGCTTGTGAGCTGTTACGCGTGTGCTCGCGCTTGCCTGCCAACGCTTCCAGCTCATCAAAGAAAATGACGCTGGGAGTTTCATTGCGTGCTTTTTCAAAAATAGCGTGAAGTTTTTGTTCAGATTCGCCGATGTACATATCCAGCACATCAGAGATTTCAATATTAAAAAAATTCGCCTTGCATTCGCCCGCGGTTGCGCGCGCTAACAAGGTCTTGCCACAACCCGGTGGGCCGTAGAGTAGAATTCCGCCGCCGACTTTCTTTTTAAAGCGCTGAAACAGCGATGGCTTTTGAAACGGAAGAATAATTTTTTTGTGGATTTGTTTTTTAACATCCTCCAAACCAACTACATCAGAAAAGTTGGTAGTGGGGCGTTTAAATTGCAGCAGCTCAAAACTTTCGGTGGGTTCTGATTTTTCAATCACCCGCAATTTAACCGGCTCTTTTTCCGCCGATAATTTTAACCGGCGATTAAGCTCAGCCGATTCGCACTGCGGATTGGTTTGCAGTAGCTTTTTATAAACCGCTTGCGCCGTTTCTAATTCACCTAACTCAAGCTTGCAGCGAACAATCAGCAATACATGACTGGGTTCTTCTGCATTTAAAAATTGCAACGCATTGGCATAAGCACCCGCCTTAAGCGCCGCCTCGCCAAGCTGCTCGCCATCTTCACCCGCAATAGTGGTTGTTAAATGGCGCAAGTAATTTTCCAGCTCACTAAACTCGCCGCGCTCCGCAAGTTGCAGCGCAATAATTTTTGCTAAATCCGGCGTTGGGCTGGCCATAAAAACGGCTTTTAGGCTTTGTAATGTTTTATCGTCCATGGGTACCTCTAGGGGGGTATGGAATTTTCGTTACTGTTTAACTGTTAATTGGCTGATGGCCATTGTTGTGCTTCATGCAACACACGCAAAACTTGAATTTGATTCAGTCGTTCCAGCTGGCGATACACCGCCAGAAAAGGCACGCCATCAATGACTAATTCTCGCGTTCCTTTTAAGCGTCCAAAGCGCCCTGCATTAGGGTGGTTGGTCAGTACGAGTTCGGTGACGTTAATTATTCTGAGGATTACATCCATTGAAACGCTTGGGCTGTTTTCTGTTGTTATGTAATTCTCAATTGCATCCAAGTCATTGCTCGCCAAATCAGTCCATTTGATTTGCACGTTTTGCCTCCCATTTCGCTTTCAATTCAGAATGATCTATCAATTTTCCCTGATCCGCAGCTTCGACGCCTTTGGCGACCTCATTGATAAACCATGTTTCGCGTTCCACATACTGTTTAATCGCCTGCGCCATGAGCCATGCGCGGGGGCGATCCATAGCTTCTGCGATTTGGGTAATGCCCGCTAAAGTTTGATCGTCCAAACGCACTGATGTTGCTTTAAGAGTCATCGAGGTTCTCCAAGATTCTTTGTGATGCTTCAGTCTAGAGCGAGACTGGTCAAAGAGCAATCACCTTCCGGCCTGTGGTAATGTTCAGCGCACTCTTGCTGGGCATAGGTGAGTGGAATTGCAGGCAAGAGACTAGATATCTGACTTTGCTCTTTGTCTCGTTCCCAAGCTCCTGCTTGGGAATGCATATTATCCTGTGGCTTTATCACTCCCAAGCTGGAGCTTGGGAGCGAGGGGAATAAACCTAAGGCTTCACCACACTAAACTTACTCGCCTTACTTCTGGCGAAAATGTTAGGTTGGTACATTGCCTCAGCATAAGCCGCTGGGGTTTGGTAGAGGCCGGTGTTGGTGGCGCGTACGCGGTAGGTGAAGGTCACCATGTCTTTGGTTAGGCTGCCGTAAACCACTACGCGGTCATCGCGTAAATCGGCGAACTCCGCTTGCCAGGTAGATTGACCGGGTTCGCCGCTAAAGCCGGGGATAAAGGGAACTGTGGTTGCGGGTTCAGTGTTGCCAGCAGTCTCAACTTCGCTTTCTCCATCGCCGCTACCTTCAGCATCGCCTTCTCCTTCGGCGTATTCACCGCCTTCTTCGCTAGCTTCTTCTGCACCTTGCTCAGGCGCTGC
>CAZZEV010000383.1:0-2710 GCA_964653305.1 uncultured Cellvibrionaceae bacterium
ACCATCTCTTCCGCAGCTTGCTACGGCATACCCCCATTCCTGTAATAACACCCAAGGGGTATCCCAAGATGTGATAGAAGAATTCGCTCGCATATCACCTATTGCCTGGGCACATATTCTTTTTACTGGAAGATACCGCTTTAAAAATAACCACGAGTTAATTGACATTCCTTGGATTGTCCAAATTTTGGAAGATCAATTAAAACAAAGTATTTGGAAAGAGGAAAAATATGTGGCTGCTTAGCATTTCTTAGAGGTATTATTTTGAAATCCCGCTTTTGTCAGTTCTTCCACATGACCCGTTGTAGTAAAATAGTTTTGTTTTCTGTCATAACACGCTGATCTCCTTGCCGAATTGTTACAGCATCAGAATACCAATGAAGATCATAATCACTTTTGCCAATAATATCTTTTTCATGCTTAAATCCAGCCATTTCTGCTTGATATTTATTGGCGGATAAACAATACCCGTTCAGATCTTTCGTAAACACCGCGCAAGGAAGTGCACGTATTAGGAGAGCGAAACATTTCAGGTTTGCCCCAGAAATGTTTCGCTCTCCTAATCATCAATAAATTTCTTCATAAGGTAGAGCCAACATAAACTGTACTATTAATTTAGCCTTTAGTCGTGCAAAACTGTTAACCTACCAAGGGAAAGTCCTTGGCAGGTTAACATCTGCATTGAAGGGTATAAAAACCCTAGGTTGTTTTAATTGTTTGGCAATTACCAGAATCGTTTGTGACAGGGACAAACGGAACGTTAGAACTTATAAAGCCTTTATTAATCAAATACTGCCAGGTGTAATATAAATTGGCAACGGAGGGTAGAAAGTGCCCGCTACAATTATCGAATTGTAATATTTTACCATTCGATACAACCATAGCACCTGCACCGTACACTTGAGATTTTAGTGCATTGGTCGTGGTTGGTGACGGGTAATCACCATCAATTGAGGGATGAACTACCTTTAAGGGGGTACTGCTACTGTAGGGATCTGATACCACTATCGAGCTAAAATTATATTGGTGATCACTGGTATTGTAGCCTTTAAACATCTGTACCCATCTTTGAGTTGCTGAGTTTTGAATATTAGAACATGCTTCAACGAGCTTTAACTCTCCATTCGCATTGATCACATACAGTGTCTCGGTTAAATTTAAATAACAATCATTAGTGGCTAAATCTTGTGAAAATAATTGACTTGCAGAGCTGTATAATGATGGATTTTCATTGAAACTGATGCAGTTTGAATCTGAACAGCCAGAATTGTTCCTGTAAACCAGATTTTGTTGAGACTGAACAATAAATGGATTAAAACTAGTGAATTGTTGTTTTAGCGGTTTTTCACCCGTACCACGGCCTGGTATCAAATCAGGTAAGAAGTTTGCACCTGCAGTGATGGATGTTATGGGTGCTCCACCTAGTACATCTATAGGCGTGCCGCAACTTGCTGTGCTATTTCCAAGAGTGCACTCTAATATTTTTCCATTCGCTGAGCCGGCATAAATTTTATAAACAATATCGCTATTATTAGGATAAGCTAAATATTGAAGACTGGTTACACTTTGGGTGAGTGCGCTGCTTAATAGTGTGCATTGCTGTTTCAAACTTCCGTCACTTCCTGGGGTACATTCGTATAGCTTGCCATTACTTAATCCAACGTAAAGATTTTTAACCGTGGTAGTATTAGTTTGATTTACTCGACTTACTAAGGTTAAACTTGTAATACCAGCTTCATATTTATAATAATCGCCAGTTGTTCCACAACCATCCTGCTTATTAGCGTTACAGACTCTTAATTCGCCATTATCTAATCCAGTATATATGATTTGTGTTGTGCCACCAAAATCACCATATGCTAAGCTATTTATTTTTGTATGCATGACATTAAAGTAGCGGCTACCGCAGCCGTCTTGATTGGTTGGATCACATTGCCACATTTTACCGTTAGCCAAGCCTATGTATAGTTTTTTGTTGGCATAAATCATATCGTTTACATTTGAATCAAAATTATTGAAATACCTTGTCCCACAAGCTGTGGTCTTGTCTAAACTGTGTGGATCACATTTCCACATATTATAGGAATTAAGCAGGCCCACATATAACTGATCACTTTGCCCTGCTGTTGGTACAGGGGTTTGCAACACTTTCTTGATAGGCGTCCCAAAACTATAAAAAGTATCGCAATTGTCTCTTTGTGGCTCATCTTTAAGGCAGTTTCTTAAACTTCCATCATTTTCACCGAGATAAAGATAGTCGTTGCCGTATGCCGAGATATTAATGGTGTAAGGATCTCTGTTTAGTATGCTGCACCCAGTTATACCGTTTTTATTATCTACGGAACACCTATACAAATTTGCTTCAGAAGGGGACGTATTCGTTGTTACAAATAAAGTTTGGGTGTCATAGATTTCGCTCCCATAGCTTGCAAAACTGGTACATAAGAGCCCTAAAACACCAGCCCCTTTTAAAGGAAAGCTGTTGAGCAGCCGAGGTAAACCTGTTTTCATAAAAAAGTCCTTTTAAATTAAAAAACATCTCATACGTTTTTGAACGTACAACCGTACTCTAAAAATTGCCGAATGTCTATAATAAGATTGTGGAATTGGTGGGGCAGTAATATTTTCAGCTTCAGGGGAGGTAGCCGTAAACCTCAGAAATTTCGTGCGCCGTAGCAACATAATTGGGTTTTAGTGATTGTGTGAAAAG
>CAZZEV010000384.1:0-2702 GCA_964653305.1 uncultured Cellvibrionaceae bacterium
CGGGCTCATAACCCGAAGGTCGTAGGTTCAAATCCTGCCCCCGCAACCAAATTTAGATTTATAGCCTGTTGTTATAGCTGTAAATAAAGTGTGAGATTCCATTTGAGTTTCCACTAACAGATTTTCTGAGTTGGCCAACGTAGCCTCTCAGCTAAAAAAAGCCCCTTTATGGGGTTTTTTTGTATGTGTCGTTTGTGCAGGTCTTTGCTCCATCGACGGGTTGTTTTCTTAACTGATTGTTGAGTTAGTTAACAACCACATATGCAGTATCGATCGAATGGGCCTTGTGCCCATTTTTGTTTTCTGGCTTTTTATTTGTTTTCAAGTAATTGGCGCAGAGTATTTTATATCCCGCAGGGGAAGGTTTTAAGGCATGGCATCAAAGCAAGAAATTTTGCACAACATGATCGCCCCGATTGTGGCGTCATTAGGTTGTGAACTCTGGGGGTTGGAATATTTAACGCAGGGCCGTTATACGACGCTGCGTATTTTTATTGATGCGCCTGCGGGCGTTTCATTAGAAGACTGTGAAAAAGTGAGCCGTCAGGTGAGCAGTGTGATGGACGTAGAAGACCCTATCGACGGTGAATACACCCTCGAAGTTTCCTCACCCGGAATGGATCGCCCGCTCTACAACGTTGCACACTATGCACGCTATGTGGGCGAAACTGTGAATGTTCGCCTGCGTATGGCTCGCGATGGTCGTCGTCGTTTTAAAGGCAAAATTGTAAAAGTTGAAAATGAAGACGTACTGCTTGAAGTTGAAGGCAAAGAAGTTTTATTGCCGGTTGATGCAATCGATAAGGCCAATATAGTACCGAATTTTGATTCTATCGTTTCTCGCCTTGAAGGTTTGAAAGACGAATAAAAAGTTTGCAAGAAGAGTGAAGGTTTTTGAACGACGAATGGTTCGCAACATAAATAGAAGTGCGAATTAAAAAACATATAGCAACAAGTTGAGTGATTTTTTAATACGGATATGTAAATTCAAATCAGAAATTTACGTATATTTTCAGCCACCCGTTATCTAATCGCGCTGCGATTAGCTTCAGGAGTTAACAGAGGTTAAATAATGGCAAAAGAGATTTTATTAGTCGCTGATGCAGTGTCTAACGAAAAAGGTGTCGATAAAGAATTAATTTTCCAAGCGATTGAAAGCGCGTTGGCAATGGCGACCAAAAAACGTTTTGACGAAGATTCAGTGATCGAAGTGAATATTAATCGTCACTCGGGCGATTACGAGACTTTCCGCACCTGGGAAGTGGTTGGCGATGACACCATGGCTGAGTTGGGTACGCAGTTGTACCTTGATGAAGCGCGTGAGAAAGATGCTGATGTTAAGGTTGGCGAAGTTTATCGCGAAAAAATTGAAAACGCCGACTTCGGTCGTATCGCTGCGCAAACTGCCAAGCAAGTTATTGTGCAGAAAGTTCGCGAAGCTGAGCGCGCGCAAATGGTCGATGAATATCGCGACCGTATGGGCGAGCTGATTAGCGGCACTGTAAAGAAAGTAACACGCGATAGCATTATTGTTGATTTGGGTAATAACGCTGAAGGCTTGTTGCCGCGCGATCAATTGATTGGCCGCGAAATTTTCCGTATGGGCGATCGTATTCGCGCCTTGTTGTTAGAAGTGCGCAACGAGAACCGTGGCCCGCAATTATTTTTAAGCCGTTCTTGCCCGCAAATGCTGGTGGAATTGTTCAAAATTGAAGTGCCAGAAATCGCTGAAGATATCATCGAGATCAAAGGTGCAGCCCGCGACCCAGGTTTGCGCGCGAAAATTGCAGTAAAAACCAATGATGGTCGTATTGATCCTGTTGGCGCTTGCGTAGGTATGCGCGGTTCGCGCGTACAAGCGGTATCGAACGAACTGGGTAATGAGCGTGTTGATATAGTGCTGTGGGATGATAACCCTGCGCAATTTGTTATTAATGCCATGTCACCTGCTGAAATTGAATCCATCGTGGTTGATGAAGATGCTGGTTCAATGGATTTGGCCGTGAATGAAGATAATTTAGCAATGGCGATTGGTCGCGGTGGTCAAAACGTGCGTTTGGCGTGTGATTTGACCGGCTGGAATATCAATGTAATGAGCGTTGCTGATTGGCAAGCCAAGCAACAAGCGGAATCTGGCAGTTTCATCCAAATCTTTATGAATGCTTTGGATGTCGATGAAGACGTTGCAGCGGTATTGGTGGAAGAAGGTTTCACTACGCTCGAAGAAGTGGCTTATGTACCGCTTGAAGAAATGTTGGCAATCGACGGTTTTGATGAAGATATTGCCGAAGAATTGCGTGCGCGTGCGAAAGATGCCCTGCTGACACAAGCTTTGGCATCGGAAGAACGTTTGGAAGGTGTAGCTCCGGCAGAAGATTTGCTCAATATGGAAGGTATGGATCAAGCTCTAGCGATCAGCCTTGCCGGCCGTGGCATCATCACTATGGAAGATTTAGCCGAACAATCGGTAGATGATTTGTTGGGTCTCGAAGGTGTTGACGCCACCCGCGCAGCTGCGCTGATTATGAAAGCTCGTGAGCCGTGGTTTGCGTAAGCAACCCGGTTCCCCATTTTGAGCCAAAGAAGCCTGTTGCTGTTGAATGATATCGCTGCAGCAGAGTTTCAAGAACTATCGCCCTGAGGAAAAACAATGGCAGAAGTAACAGTTAGCGAACTCGCCAAATCGGTCGGTGCACCGGTAG
>CAZZEV010000385.1:0-2699 GCA_964653305.1 uncultured Cellvibrionaceae bacterium
AACGTCATTATTTCTGTGGGTGCTATGTTGCTCTTGTTTGGTGGCCCTATTCTGTTATTGATTGTACTGGCGGTTCTGCACTACCGCGCCAAAGCGCGTCGCCAGCAAAACATCAACATGAACATTGATAAGTTATTGGCTGAAGGCAGAGATATTCCCTTGGAAATGTTGCTGGGTGAAGAGGCTGCGGTGATGAAGCCTGCTATGCCTGCTAGGCCGGGAATTGTTCTGGCGACCCCGCGTAATGATGCCACCATGCAAAAAGGGGTGCGCAATATAGGATTGGGTACGGGTTGGCTGATCTTTCTGACCATTATGTTCAGCATCGAAATTGGCTCATTTGGCTTCATCTTTATCGGATTGGGAATTTCGCAACTGGTGATATGGAAACTATCGAGTGCCACCACCAGCACCGCCCCGAAAGCCGAAACACCAGAATCGCTTAAGGCGCAGGACTAAACCCCATGTCAATTCCCGATCAGGAATTGATTGCGCGAGTAGTCGCCAAAAAAGACCAGCATGCATTTTCGCAGCTGGTTTTGCGCTACCAATCGCAATTGCGCCTCTGGGCCCGTCGCCTGTGCGATGGCGATGCCCATTTGGCCGATGATCTCGCGCAGGAAACCTTTATCAAAGCCTATGCCGCCCTCGGCGCATTTCGCGCTGAGTCCAAGTTTTCTACCTGGCTGTATCGCATTGCGTTTAATATCGCCGCCAATCGCTGGCGCGGTAAAAAAATCCAATGGTGCGAGCTAGACGATAACGAAGAGGTGGAAGCAGAGCACTGCGAGCTTAAACAATTTGACGCAAAACGTGATGTCGAGGCCGCTATGCAGCATCTTTCTCCGGCGCAACAGCTGGCGATACGGCTATGCTTTGAAGACGGCTTCTCGCACGATGAAGCTGCCAGTATTATGGGGGTGCCGCTCGGCACTTTAAAAACCCACGTGAATCGCGGTAAACAAAAATTGCAAACGCTTTTGGCATCTTGGAGTCAGGTAGCATGATCATCCAACATTACAACCAAGATCACACTCATCACTCTAGTGATGGCAGCTCAAATGACAGCTTCGATGCGTTTTTAACCAAGCATCTACAGCAAGCAAACACCTATTTGCCCGATGATGATTTTACCGCGCACGTGATGCAGCAATTACCTGCGCCCAAAAAGCTATCGCGCTGGCAGGAGCGGTTGATCATTCTCATCCCTCTTTTGATTATTAGTGTGCTTGTACTTAGTCAGTTTTCGGCGCTGGCGGTCGTTATAAAAGTGTGGACGCTATTTTTAACGACAAGTTTTACAAGTTTGATGCAAATAGGTGTCTTGATGACCGTTTCTGTAATTTCTGGCGCCGGATTCTGGTTTGCAAAGCAAATTAAACTAATTTGATTTATTTTAATTTAAATTAGTTATATAAATTTTCCTGCCTAGCCCGCGTTGCGGGCTTTTTTTATTTTTTTATGTTTGTATTTTTTTAGCAGTTGAATAAGGTTTCTTACATTAGTTTGCTATATGTACTTATTTTTCTGCCTATAAAATTGCCTAGCAATAACTCCACTGCTATACCCAAAAGTGATAATTAAAATTCAATAAGCATTTTAATGTGGTTATGAATTAGTCTTAATCGTCCAAGGTGGGTTAATGCTGTCGTTTAAAATTTCACAAAAACTTATGCTGCTTGTGGGAATAAGTATATTGGCGTTTGTGGTAAGCCAAGGCTATTCCATGATCGTTGAACGGGAAAATACGCAACGTTTAAAAAATGTCGAGCAACACTTATATCCAACCCTTGAGTTAACAACGATTAACCTAGGGTCGCTATTGCTCATGGAGCAACAAATTAATGGTTCGGTGACCACGGGCGATGATCAGGCACTGGAAGCGGCCGAACAGCATTACAAGGATATTCGCGCCAACCTCACCAAAATTTCCGGTTTGAGTGACGAATTAAAAGGCAAGACGACCGAGATTGAAAAGCTTTTAATTGCATGGCACGACACAGCCGTAAGAATCGCCAAAGATTTCATAAGTGGCAAAGTGGATATGACAAGTATCGCCACGGAAACAGCCGCAAATGCGGAGCGCTTAAAGTCGTTAAAGCAAGCCTTGTTAGATATGAAAACGCAAACCACGCAGGCCTTTACCGATTCGATTAGCCAGACAGTCGATAGCTCCCAAACCGCCAGTTCCGTTGCCAGTACCATCGCGATCTTTGCCATTATTGGTATGGTCTTTATTAGCGTTTTTATCAGTCGTTCAATTACCGACAGTATCAAACAGGTCTCTGATTCCTTGCATGAAATGTCATCAGGAGATGGTGATCTTACCAAGCGCATTCATTATTCAGGGCGCGATGAAGTAGGCGACTTAGTCAATCATTTCAATCAATTTGTGGCTAAGCTGCACAGCTCTTTTGCTGATGTGACGCGCGATGTTTCTGATTTGGGGCGTGTTGCATCGCGTCTTACACAATCAAGTGGTAATAATTTGCACCGCATTAATGATCAAGCAAATGCGATTGCGGGCATGCGCAGTTCAATTGAAAAATTAATGCAAACGGTTAATGAAGTGGCAGAGTTTGCCAGTAGCGCATCTGCGCAAGCGCAAGATGCCAGCGGCGCAGCCGCGCGCGGTAAAGAAACATTGAGCACGAACGTTGCCACCATCAGTACCTTGGCAGACGAAGTGCGCAGCGCCG
>CAZZEV010000386.1:0-2697 GCA_964653305.1 uncultured Cellvibrionaceae bacterium
AAGACGGCCTTTTCCACACTTGCCGCGCCGCCGGAGCCTTTCCGAATCCCCCCTCTGTTTTGTCGCAATAGATGTTATATACCTCTTGACTATAAGGTACCTTTGGGCGACCCTAGGCGACACATTTACTGACTGAGTTTTTGTTGGTTTTTTCGGCTATTTTATTAGCGAAAACAGAACCAGTGCTCTTGTCGGCCAATTCCGTTAAAGTAGATTTCCCATTCCATAAGAAGATATAACCAAAATGAATCAAGCACCCATTCAAAAGCTCTCTGTAACAGAGAAAGTTGGCTACAGCTTAGGCGATTTTGCAGCTAACCTCATTTTCCAAATGCTCGTAACCTTTCCGGCCTTCTTCTATACCGATGTGTATGGCATTTCAGCCGGCGCTGCCTCGGTAATCATGCTGGTGGCAGGTTTAATCAGCGCATTTATTTTCACCCCAGTTATGGGCTTTATTGCCGACAGAACGCAAACCCGATGGGGCAAATTCCGCCCTTGGGTTTTATGGACTGCCATTCCCTTCGGTGTACTTGCGCTCTTGGCTTTCAGCACGCCAGACCTGTCACCTCAAGGGAAAATAATCTACGCGTTTATTACCTATATTTTGTTGCTCGCGGTATATGCCGCCAACAACCTGCCCTACTCTGCGCTTAGCGGCGTGTTAACGGGCGATATGAAAGAGCGAAACAGTCTATCTGCCTATCGCTTTGTCGCTGTAATGTGTGCCCAGTTCATTATTCAAGTTTTGCTCCTACCTTTGGCCTTAATGCTAGGCGATGGCGATAAAACTGTAGGTTTCCAAAATTCACTTATCCTATTTGCCAGCATGGGAATTGTTTGTTTCATTATTACTTTCCTTACTACCAAGGAAAGAATTCTGCCTATTAACAAAGAAAAAACGACTGTTGCTCAGGATATTCATGATTTGCTCAATAACCTGCCTTGGCTAATCATGCTTATTGTTACTGTGCTTGTGTTTATTAATTTGGCACTTAAAGGCGGCGCTTATATTTACTACTTCTCCAACTATCTTGATGAAGCGGCACTTGTAGCCTTTTTAGAAAACATTGGTTTCAATAGTTTTATCCAAGGTCTAACGTCATTTTTTGCATCGCTTGGCTTTAACCATTTCGAGTGGCCCAAAGACCCAGCCACGTCTGCGTTTAGCTTGTTTAGTGCCTGCAGTATTATTATGCAAATTATTGGTATTTTCTTTTCTAAATCAATTGCTGACCGATTTGGAAAGCGCAATACCTTTGGCGTTGGCTTGTTTGTTTCAACCATTTTCCTGTTGGTATTCAACTATTTCCCGAAAGACGCCATTGGCCTTTGCTACATCTCCAATATCCTTCATGGATTAGCTTACGGTGTAACCGTTCCTTTACTGTGGGCTATGGTTGCGGATGTTGCTGACTACTCTGAGTGGAAAAATAACCGCCGCGCAACTGCCATCATTTTCTCTGCCATGCTCGTAGGCTTGAAAGCGGGTATTACGATTGGTGGTTCTTTATTGGCGGCTATCTTGGCCTACTACAATTACGATGCGTCACTTGCGGTTCAATCTCCAGAAGCAATTGAAGGCACTAAAGCAGTCATTAGTATTTACGCCTCAATTCCTTTCTTTATGGCTGTTGCATGTCTCTACTTTTATCGCATCAACAAAGCCAAAGAAACCCAAATTGAAGCTGAGTTAAATGAGCGCAGAAAAGCTGCAGCTCAATAAATTCGAATTAACCTGAAAAAGAAGTAGAGAGAAAATTTTATGTCTGAAGAGTGTTTAGCACCCGAAGTAGTAGCGGATTTAAAAGCCCGCGCCATTTCACAACCGCTGGTTGAACACATTTACACCGCCGACCCCTCGGCGCACGTGTTCAACGGCAAGCTTTATATTTATCCATCACACGATATTGAAGCGGGCATTCCATTCAATGACAACGGCGATCACTTTGGCATGGAGGATTACCACGTAATCTCTCTTGATTCACCTACTAGCGCCGCTGTGGATAATGGCGTTGCACTGCACGTTAAAGATGTCGCTTGGGCAGAACGCCAAATGTGGGCCCCCGATGCTGCACACAAAAACGGGAAATATTATTTGTATTTCCCCGCAAAACGCCCAGACGGTATTTTCCAAATCGGCGTAGCCGTTGGCGATTCACCGGTTGGCCCGTTCAAAGCAGAGCCTGAAGCTATTAAAGGCAGCTACACCATCGACCCAGCCGTATTTGAAGATAACGACGGTAGTTACTACATGTACTTTGGCGGTATTTGGGGCGGCCAATTGCAAAACTATCGCGGCAATCAATACGACGTGAATCGCGGCGAGCCGGCAGATAATGAGCCAGCACTCGGCCCAATTGTTGCGCGCTTAAGCGATGACATGAAAGAGTTCGCCGAAACGCCGCGCGAGCTTCAAATCCTCGACGAAAATGGCAAGCCACTCTTGGCTGGCGATTACGATCGTCGCTTCTTTGAAGCCTCGTGGATGCACAAATACAACGGCAAGTACTACTTCTCCTACTCCACCGGCAACACGCACTTCTTGTGTTACGCCATTGGCGATAACCCATACGGCCCATTCACCTATGGTGGCCGCATTATGGAGCCAGTCATTGGTTGGACTACGCACCACTCAATCGCCGAATACCAAGGCCAGTGGTACTTGTTCTATCACGATTCAGTACTCTCAAAAGG
>CAZZEV010000387.1:0-2681 GCA_964653305.1 uncultured Cellvibrionaceae bacterium
CACAGTGATGGAAACGGTTTGCCAGTTTTGCCAGCCGCCGGTGTTGGGTACTGCAACTACACCAACGTCTGCGCCGTTTTTACTCAGCACTAATTGGCCACCGGAATAGGGTGATGCAACGCGTACTTGGAAGGTGTAATTACCACTGGTTGGAATGTTGATGGGGTAGCTCATCCAATCGTTGTCGTCGGTGCTGCCTGCGTTAAAACCGCCGCCGGTGTCGGTGGTGGTTTCCATGCGGATGCCCTTGTGATTGGTAAACATCTCGGCTTCAACGCGGTTACCAACGGTGGGTTTCCAGTTCATCCAATAGGCGATATTTTCATTGCGCACTAATGGCTGAGTCGCAAAGCTGCGGAACCAAGCTTCGATTTGCGCGCTGCTCGCGGAGTTCACATCAATATTGCTCATGGTGCCGCCGTTGCTGCTGTTCTGAACCATACCCCAACCCCAGGAATCGGTGTTGCCGTTTGAGCCAGCGTTAGAGGTGGTTTTGTACGCCCAGTTGGTTGCTGCCCAGCCGTACATGTTGTAAATGTCGTAGGTTTTGCGGGTGATTTGGCCGCCGTAGCTGCCCAATAGCGTCCAAGGTTGGAACTCGCCCACGAGGAACGGTGTTTGAATGCCATTGATTTTGTCGCGCCATGTGCAAGATTCGCCGGTGCCATCTTGATTGCAGTGCAACCAGTTGGCGTGCATATTCGCTTGGCCTGCGCCATAAGTTGCAGTGTCGTTCCAGCCCCACAAACCGGGGTAGAAGTGCATCCACAAAGACGAGTTGGTTAAGCCACGGCTATTCGGATTGCCGTATGCGTCTATGCCGCTGTTGTGGCCGGGCAATAAAATCACGTGAGTGGGATCTGCCGCGCGCACTACGTTAAATAACTCGTAAGAGCGATTCGCCAAGGTAGTAGCGTCTGTGCCCCAAGGTTCGTTCAACAAATCATAGGCAGCGATTGCAGTGCGGCCACGGTAGTGCTGGGCAATGTTGTCCCACAACCATTTGGTTCTGTCCCAATAGGTGTTGTTGGTCCACATTTCTGCAGCACCAATACAGCCATCGTGTTGTTCGCTTGCAGCAGCTTGGCCACCTACGGCGCCATGCAAATCCAATATCACGTACATGCCGCGTTTTTCGGCTTCGTTAACGGCCCAATCCAAGTATTGCCACGCGTCTGGGCGCAAGGTGTAGGGCGCGTATTCGTTTTCGATAAGGCTGTATAAGAAGGGGATGCGCACAACGTTCATGCCCATGCCTTTCATTAAATCGAAATCGCGGGTGGTGATGTAGCTGTCGCGGAAGACTTTCATCAAGCGCTCTTTTTCGGTGTTGCCAAAGCGTTGGGAAAGTTTGGATTCCAAGGCGCACTGGTCGTTAATGCCCGTCATGGAGCCGCCCATCATCCAAAACTCTTGGATTAACCAGTTTCCGATATTGGTGCCGCGCAGGTTCACGCGTTTGCCGCTGGCATCAACCCAGTACTGACCGCTTTGTTTAATGGCAGGAAGACTGTTGGTTTGCACTGCATTGATTTTGAACCAGTTGATATTAAACCCACCGGTGGCTGCCACTACACCAAAGGTGTGGTTGCCTGCGCTCAGGGTTACGCGCTGGGTAATGGTGGTCCAGTTTTGCCAACCCCCAGTACTCGGAACGGAAATGGTGCCGTAGTTGGTAGCGCCGCCCGATTCCTCTAAGCGAATGCTGCCACCACCATTGGCGCTGGCCACGCGGTATTGCACATCGTAAGCGCCGGTGCTGGGGATAGAAACGACTTGGTTGGAATAGGCCATCCAATCGCCGTTATCAATGTAACCCACGTTGAGGCCGCCGCCAGTATCACTGGTGGTTTCGGTTTGTATACCGCTCATGTAGTTGTAGCTTTCCGCCTGAAGTGTGGCGGGCAAGCCGAGTTGCGCCAAGCTGATATTGGCGAATGCCAATCCTGCTAAGCCTAAGAGTGCTTTTGGAGCATGGGCGATAAGGCCCGCTGTATAAGTCTTTTTCATCATAGGTACCTGTAGATTTATTGTTATTACAGAGTACGAAAGCCGGTGTGAACCTCCCAACGGGCAAATAGGAGGTCTCCCTGTAGAACTGCAATCCGGTGTTGTTGATCAGCCAAGCTAGAGATTGCTCGGTTGAACATACGCCTGCGCGGTTTTCGTCATGGCTACCTTAGGCGCGTGCAAGCAAGGTGTCGTTCTAGGGAACATATTTAGTGAAAAATACCCTTAAGCAAACGCGTTTGCTTGGCGATATTTTGTCAGAACCTAAGCAGGCGCCGCGCCCGCAAGGGTGCAGGGCACAAAAAAAGCCCGCCCAGGTTGCCTTAGGCGGGCTTTTACTTAAGCAGTTTTCTACTGTGGAATTTGCGCCAATCTTGCCTTAGCGCGCTCACCAGCTGTACCACCGCCTGCCGCTACTTGTTGAAAATAGGTACGGGCTGTTGTGTAGTCACGTTTGGCGAGGGCAATTTCACCCAGCTGTTCGCTTGCCTCTTGCGTGGGTAACAGGCGTTGGCTTGCGATCAAATCGCGCTCGGCATTTGCACTATTGCCCAACTCTTTATAAGCCATACCGCGATAAATATAGGGGCGGAAAAAGTTGGGGTTGGTAGCAATCGCTTTGTCTAACGCGGGGATCGCCTCTTTGTTGCGATCTTGCTGCAACAACAGCT
>CAZZEV010000388.1:0-1319 GCA_964653305.1 uncultured Cellvibrionaceae bacterium
GCTGCGCGGAAAGGAATTTCCGCGCAGTTATTTTTTAAACCCCGGAGAAAATTATGATCATTCCAGTCATTCTAGCTGGTGGTTCAGGTTCGCGTTTGTGGCCTTTGTCGCGCCAACATTATCCTAAACAACTGCTGAAGTTGTTTGGTGATAAAACTATGCTTCAGCAAACGATATTACGCTTAACTGGGCTGTCTGAATTGGGTGCCCCTATTGTTGTGTGTAATGTTGAGCACCGTTTTATGGTGGCCGAGCAGTTGAATGAAATTGGTTTGTCAGACTCTGCCATTATTCTAGAGCCCTTAGCTCGCAATACTGCACCAGCTTTGGCGCTTGCGGCATTGCATGCTAGAGAAATAAATCCAGAATCTATGCTGTTAGTGCTCTCTGCAGATCATATGATTAGCAATGTTGAAGAATTTCAACGGGTGGTAAAAGTTGCTGAAGCTGCGGCAGTTAAAAATCATTTGGTAACTTTTGGTGTACATCCAACTCATCCTGAAACAGGTTATGGTTATATTAAGACTAGTCAAATTTCTAGTGATGTAGCAGAAGCATTTGCAGTTGAGCAATTTGTTGAAAAGCCAGATTTACAAACTGCGCAGAGTTATTTGGCTGCAGGTTGTTACTATTGGAATAGTGGCATGTTTGTATTTAAAACAGACGTGTTTTTAAGTGAATTGCAAGCATATAGCCCAGAGGTGGTGGCGAATGCTGATCAAGCTCGTACTTGGGCGGTGCGCGACTTGGATTTTATTCGTGTTGACAAAGAATCTTTTGCACAAGCGCCGAATATTTCAATTGACTATGCGTTAATGGAAAAAAGTAACAATGTTGTTTGTGTGCCGTTAAATGCTGGCTGGAGTGATGTGGGTGATTGGAAATCTTTTTGGGATGTTTCGCAAAAAGATGGCGCAGGTAATAGTTTTATTGGCGATAGCATCGATGTTGGCTCAACCAATACATTGGTTTTTTCGCAGGATAAGTTAGTCGCAACTTTGGGTGTTAATAACTTAATGATTATTAATACTCCAGATGCTGTGTTGGTTGCAGATAAGTCTAAAGCGCAAGAAGTTAAGGCTATTATTTCCCAAATTGAAAAGCAGAAGCGCAGTGAGCACTTGCAGCATAGAGAGGTCTATCGTCCCTGGGGTTGTTATGATGCAATTGATGATGGCGATCGCTATCAAGTCAATCGTATACGTGTGAAACCTGGCGCTAGTTTATCGTTGCAGGTGCATCATCACCGTGCAGAGCACTGGATTGTCGTGAAGGGCACAGCGCTTGTGCAAAAAAATGATGAAGTGATGCTCTTGTCA
>CAZZEV010000388.1:1419-2674 GCA_964653305.1 uncultured Cellvibrionaceae bacterium
ATGGATCTTGCGGTAAATCATGGTGAGTTGCAGTTTATTGCGGTAGGGACTCCATCTGGCGAGGATGGATCTGCAGATTTACAGTATGTTGTGGCTGTTGCTAAAACCATTGGTCAACGGATGAACGGCTATAAAGTGGTTGTTAATAAATCGACTGTGCCTATTGGCACTGCAGAAAAGGTCAGTGATGCATTAGCCTCCGAGCTTAAATCGCGCGGTGTTCAAGTTCCGTTTGATGTGGTTTCAAATCCCGAGTTTTTGAAAGAGGGCGCTGCGATTAATGATTTTATGAAGCCTGATCGCATTGTTGTGGGTACGGATAGCGAGAAGGCTGAAAAGCTTTTGCGAGAGCTTTATGCGCCCTTTAACCGCAATCATGACCGCATGATCTTTATGGATGTGCGCTCTGCCGAGCTGACTAAGTATGCTGCTAACGCTATGTTAGCGACCAAAATCAGTTTTATCAACGAGATGGCAAATCTTGCCGAAAAGTTAGGTGCGGATATTGAGCAGGTGCGCAACGGTATAGGTGCCGATCCTCGTATCGGCTATCACTTTATTTATCCCGGTTGTGGTTATGGTGGCTCCTGTTTTCCTAAGGATGTTAAAGCTTTAATCAACATTGCTAAAAATGTGGATTATCAGGCGAGCTTGATGGAATCGGTTGACAAGGTGAATCAAGCGCAAAAAGGTAAGTTATTTGCGTACATCAATCAGCATTTTTCGGGCAATCTCGAGGGTAAAACTTTTGCACTTTGGGGGTTGTCATTTAAACCTAATACCGACGATATGCGTGAAGCTCCGAGTCGTGTATTAATGGAGGCCTTGTGGGCCGCTGGTGCTAAAGTACAAGCTTATGATCCTGTAGCTATGGAAGAAACTCAGCATATCTACGGTTTGCGCGAGGATTTAAAGCTGGTTGGTACCAAAGAGGCTGCATTGGAAAAGGCTGATGCCTTGGTTATTTGCACGGAGTGGAAGATTTTCCGCGCTCCTAATTTTGAGCTCATTAAATCTACATTGGCCAATCCCGTGGTTTTTGATGGCCGCAATCTCTACGAGCCAGAACGCATGCTTGAATATGGCTTTGAGTACTACGCAGTAGGGCGTGGTAAGAGTGTTTTAAAGCATTAATCGTCTAATAAAGCGCACAGCGAAGCTTTGCGCTTTTTCTCTTTGTTTCTCCCGCCTAAATCCTTGTAACTTCTTGATCTATAAGGCGGATTCTGTTAGCCTGCCGCACCTGCTGAAAAGT
>CAZZEV010000389.1:0-2667 GCA_964653305.1 uncultured Cellvibrionaceae bacterium
GCCCAAGTACAATTTATTTATATTACCCACAACAAAAATGCGATGGAAATGGCGCATCAATTGCTTGGGGTTACCATGCATGAACCAGGTGTTTCTCGCTTGGTTACTGTGGATGTGGATGAAGCAGCCGAATTGGCGGCTTCTTAATAAAAAATTCATTATTTAACTAGAGTAATTTTCTACTTAAAAGACGGATAACTTTATGTTCAATACGCTAACTGTCGTGATCGTCATATTGTTGGTTTTGGTTGTGGGCGACGGAATACGTCGTTTTATGATTAACCGCCGCAATCGAATTGATGTTTCACCTGCGTTGAAAAAGCGCATTCGAAATCCAGAGCCGGATTACGAAGAATCGAATGAGCCTCCGCCAAGTTACATCAGTGAATTGCCTAATGGTGGTGCGCGTGTGGTGGCTGTGCGTGATCCCTCTGAGCGCCAAGAACGCGAGAGAAAATTGACCGCGCGCGAGTTAAAAGAACAGCGTCGCCGTGAAGAAGCTGCTAAACGCACACCTGAGCAAACCCGCTTAAATTTGGATGAATCTGTACCCATTTTGATGGAGTCGGTCGATCATCAAGAAAGCGGGAACTATGACTCACATACTGATGAAAATGGTCGTATTGAGCCAAGTTTTTCTGCACGGGATGACGATTTGGAAAACGAGCATGATCGGGATGATTATGATGATCAGTACGACCAAGAGCTAGAAGAATACGAAGAAAATTTTGACGCCGATGATGAAGACGATTCGGAAGAGGATGACTATTCAGAAGAGGATGAATCAGAGCTCGATTATGAAGATGAGCTAGAGGAAGAAGCGCAAGAGGAAGCCCAAGCGGCTACGCCACAATCTGAGCCAGAAGAAGTTTTGATTATTAACATTATGGCGCAAAAAGGTGAGATGTTTAATGGCGCTGATTTGTTGGACATCGTTTTAAAATGTGGTTTGCGTTACGGCAATATGGATATTTTCCACCGCTACAGCGACACAAAAGGCGATGGTGCCTTGTTATTTAGTATGGCGAATATGGTAAGACCTGGCACCTTTGATTTAGATGCTATGGACGAGTTCTCTACACCTGGTGTGAGTTTGTTTATGACCTTGCCGATTGATGCAGACTCAATGCAGTCATTCGATTTAATGGCGGAAACGGCGCAGGCGATTGCACAAACCTTAGGTGGCGAATTAAAAGATGAGCAGCGCAGCGCTATGACAAAACAAACGCTTGAACATTCGCGTCAACGAATTCGCGATTTTGAACGCAAGAAATTGTTTCGTCGTCCACGTTAAACGCGTTTGATGCTAATTACGTCTAAAACAGGAAAATGTGAACACATCTTCCTGTTTGTTTTTTGGGGCTGACCAAAAAAGTTGGAAACCATTATGTCTAGTCTCTCTCTTTTCCCCGATATGTCTGCCGAGCTTGAACAACTTCGCTCCGATATTAATTATCACAACTACAGATACCACAGTCTTGATGATCCGCAAATAAGCGATGCTGAATATGATCGCTTAATGCAGCGTTTAAAAAATCTTGAGGCTGAGCATCCAGAATTAATCAGGCCCGATTCGCCAACTCAACGTGTTGGCTCTGCACCGCTCAGTGAATTTTTCACCGTTGTGCACGAAATGCCGATGTTGTCATTGGATAACGCTTTTAGCGATGAGGATTTGCTGGCATTCAATAAACGCTTACAAGATCGACTAAAATCAACCGAAGAAATCGAGTTTGCCTGTGAAGTAAAGCTTGATGGTATTGCGGTTAGTTTGCTGTATCGCGATGGCATTTTAGTGCGCGGCGCTACACGCGGCGATGGCACTAATGGTGAGGATATTACTCAAAATGTACGTACCATCTCTTCAATTCCTCTGCGTTTGTTAGGAAAAAACTACCCCAAAGTCTTGGACGTTCGCGGTGAAATATATATGCCGAAAGCAGGCTTTGACGCGTTTAACGAAAAAGCATCGGCCGCGGGCGAAAAATTGTTTGTAAATCCACGTAATGCTGCGGCAGGTAGTTTGCGCCAATTAGATCCACGCATAACTGCAGCTCGTCCATTAGAAATGTGTGCTTATAGCGTTGGCTTAGTGGAAGGTGGCGATGTGCCTAATCGTCACACCGATATTTTAAAAGCGCTGCAAGGCTGGGGCTTTCTAATTAATCGCGAATTGCAGACTGCACAAAATATCGATGAGTGTTTGCAATACTATCGCCTTATTCAAGAGAAGCGCAGTTCACTTGCTTACGACATTGACGGTATTGTGTTTAAAGTAAACTCGCGCGAGTTGCAAGAAACCCTAGGTTTCATTTCGCGTGCACCGCGTTGGGCTGTTGCGTACAAATTCCCAGCGCAAGAAGAAACAACTGTATTACAAGATGTAGAATTTCAAGTTGGCCGCACTGGTGCGGTCACACCAGTTGCACGCTTGCAACCCGTATTTGTAGGTGGCGTGACAGTTTCCAATGCGACTCTGCATAATCGCGATGAAATTAATCGCTTGGGAATTAAAATTGGCGATACGGTTGTGGTTCGTCGTGCGGGTGATGTGATTCCTCAAATTATCGCGGTCATTGAATCCAAACGCCCTGCAAATGCGCGAGATATTATTTTTCCAACCCATTGCCCTGTATGCGGCTCGCCCGTGGCAACTCTTCCCGGTGA
>CAZZEV010000390.1:0-2667 GCA_964653305.1 uncultured Cellvibrionaceae bacterium
ATTGCTTTTTTTAAAAGTTGCTTTGAAACAGCTTTTTTAACTTCCCAAAAATTGAACCCTGGGTATCTTTTACATGATGCGCTGCACGGCCGCTGTCTTGATGCTGTTGCTTCATCGCATAAATCAATAAGCCAACAGCTGTCGAATAAATTGGGTTATTCACAATATCCGACAAACCGCGCACATTTTGTGGAGCACCTAAGCGAACTGGCATATGGAAAATCTCCTCCGCCAACTCCACTACACCTTCCATTTTGGAAGTGCCGCCCGTCAACACAATACCGGCGGCAATTAAATCTTCGTAACCACTGCGGCGCAATTCTGATTGCACCAAAGTAAATAATTCGTCGTAACGTGGTTCAACAACTTCCGCTAAAGCTTGGCGAGATAAATCACGTGGTTGGCGATCACCTACACTCGGCACTTTAATGGTTTCATCTGGGCTGGTTAATTTTGCCAGCGCGCAGGCATATTTAATTTTGATTTCTTCAGCATTGGGCGTTGGTGTGCGCAATGCCATGGCAATATCGTTAGTCACTTGGTCGCCCGCAATGGGGATAACTCCGGTGTGACGAATAGCGCCGTCTTTAAAAATGGCGATATCTGTGGTGCCACCACCGATATCAACGACACATACACCTAATTCTTTTTCATCATCAGTCAGCACTGCATAACTGGAAGCCAACTGCTCTAAAATAATATCTTCAACTTCCAGGCCGCAGCGACGAATACATTTTTCGATGTTTTGCGCCGCATTTACCGCGCAAGTTACCAAGTGCACTTTGGCTTCAAGGCGCACACCTGACATACCCAATGGTTCTTTCACGCCATCTTGATCGTCGATCAAAAATTCTTGCGGCAAAATATGGAGTATTTTTTGATCAGCAGGAATCGCAACAGCTTGCGCAGCATCAATCACACGCTCTAAATCCTGCGGAAAAACTTCACGGTCGCGAATTGCCACAATACCGTGAGAATTCAAACTCCGAATATGGCTACCCGCGATACCGGCGTAAACAGAATGAATTTGGCAACCGGCCATCAACTCTGCTTCTTCAACCGCGCGTTGAATCGACAATACGGTCGATTCGATATTCACTACCACGCCTTTTTTCAAACCGGTTGAACGATGCGAGCCAATGCCTGCGATTTCTAAAATACCTTCAGGCGTAATAGCGCCAACGATAGCAACAACCTTGGATGTTCCAATATCCAGGCCTACGATCATTTTGTTGTCACTACTACTTGCCATTAGGTCAACCTCATTCATCCGATCTTCAAGCTGGAAGACCACTTTTTATTTTTATACCGCAGTCACTTCAGTAAATTATTTTGTGGGTATGTTTATTTCAGACTTCAGGTACTTTTTTGCCATCTCAGAATCAGGCATCCACTGCACTGAAACACCGTTGGAATACCTTACATCTATCGTTTTTACATCGCCCCAAATACTGCTTAAAAATTTATCGTATACAGTAACAAATCTACGCAATTTTTCCATCACTTCTTCACGTCCAATTGCGATTTCTTTATCATTTTTTAGTGTTAATCGCCAAGATTTTTTGTTATCGCACTTTAATGCCACTATTTCGAGTCCGCGCGACCTTAAGAGTGTCGATAAATCTTGATATTGCTGCATAATTTCACGCGCATTTATTTCGTTTCCCTGCAACCAAGGTAAGCCTAAAAGCTTATCTGTTTCAGTTACGCGGATGATTTCACCGCGCTGATTTAAAAATCCATTTGCATCCCATCTTGCAATCGGAGTTTGCTCAGCAATTTTCACCACTAGCGTATCTGGCCAGCGACGGCTTAAATAAACATGATCTACCCAAGGGTCTTGTTCAAGCTCACTTTTCAATCGGCCTAAATTTAACTGCAAGAAATCACCGTCGATTTCTTTTTCAATTAATTCCATAGCTCGATCTTTTGGCAAGAACTGAAACTGCCCCTCTACTGCAACACTTTTTAGGGGACGCTCCAACAATCGCGTTACAGGTTCGGTGGCAAAATAAGCAATGCCCGCAAATGAGGCCAAGAGCAAGAATAACCCCAAGCCACGATAAATAATTTTGCGCGAAACCTTAGCCCTAACCTCGTCCACCGCACTCATCTTGCTAGATGACGATGCTTTAGCACCGCCACCTTGCGGCGAAACCTTGTTATAGCCGCGCTCTCTACGCAAATTAGGCTCTGCACGCGGCAAAATAGGATCATCAAAAACTACGCGGCTAGTTTTTTCAGCCTCTGCACTTTTGTTTGGCGTTGCATTGCGCCCCAAAAGTCGATTTTCTTTACGAACTTCAGTTTTCGCCTCTACCTTTTTTGCACCTGCATTGTTTGCAGGAACAGCATCGCGCGCCGTTAACTTTCTATCGCCAATGACGGAAGAACGCACACGCGGTTCACGACGCGGCTCATCTTGCATCAGCACATCTCGTTCAAACAAACGATTAGCGCCAACTAATCTGTCGGAACCGACTGGGCGATCGATATGTGGCGGTTTATTTTTCATGAGGATTGAGAAAATTCCATCACAAACCAGCACGCAAAATGGTCAACACCAATTCGCTAAAACTTAAACCGCGTGCTTTCGCTGCCATGGGCACCAAGCTGTGGCTCGTCATACCGGGCAAAGTATTTACTTCCAGTAAATAAAAGTTCATG
>CAZZEV010000391.1:0-2667 GCA_964653305.1 uncultured Cellvibrionaceae bacterium
ATGACAGCTGGCGCTTGGCCTACTAGTCCTTGCAAGCTTTCGATATTGCGTGCCGTGGCGTAGATTCGTTTGACGCCCTCAGCGATTAATGCCTCCACTATCGCCTTGCCGATACCACGGTTAGCCCCGGTTACCAATGCGGTTTTACCTTGAATTGTGTAGCTCATAATCATCACCTTTACATTTAAAATATTAGACCGGTCGTCTATTTTGTTTATCAAAAAAAGACCCTAATGGGTCGTGAAAAAACTCTCTTCAAGCCTCTTTTGTAGGAGCGGCTTTAGCCGCGAAGCTCTAAATATTCGCGACTAAAGTCGCTCCTACAGTGAGGCTATACCTTAAACAACTAATTAGTGCGTTAAGCCGCGCCTTTAAAAACCACTGAAAAATACAAGTAAATCAAATCCCGCAAGGGCTGTGCTGATTGCTCTAACTTGGCACGCACCAAACAACCTTCCCAACTGGCGAAGAACATTTTGGCGAGCACCTGTTCATCGAGATTAGCAGCCAACTCACCTTCGCTTTTTGCCTGCTTTAAACAGTCAGCGATAAGATTTTCTACAGCCCGATAGTGCACAAAAATCGCCTCGCGCATGGCGGTATTCTGCATGGACAACTCTTGCCCCAAGTTACCCAGCAGGCAATTACACAAGCCAAAGTTGCCTTCAAAATACCCCAGAATCATCGTGAAGTAGCTCTGCAAACGCGCCATGGCGCTACCTTCGGCACTTTCCAGATGACTCGCCAAACCCTGACGCAACTGCTGACCGTACTGGTCAATAATCGCAAAGCCCAAATCATCCTTACTTTTAAAGTAGTGATAAAAAGAGCCCTTAGGCACATTCACCTGCGTCAGAATCTCCGCAATACCGGTGTTATTGAAGCCTTTAACCGCCATAATTTGAATGCTGGTGGAAATAAGCTTGTCGCGTGTGTTTTCTGACATAGGGTTAAATTAGACCAGTCGTCTAGCTAATGCAAGTTTTATTTTTGCCTGCTGATTTAGGGCGTTGGCGTGAGATGGCTATGATTGACCAAGGCGAGGGCGAGAACAAGCGGTTTGCCTACCAAGAGACTGCATCATTTTTGACCCTGACCCCCATTGATTTCGCGTTGGCCACCGCAAAGATGTTTACGAAGATTAATTTTGAAGAAGGGGAGATCAATGGAGTCTGACCCTATTGATTGGTCTCGTGCCAGTTCAAATATTGCAAACTTTGTACGCGAATAAACTCGCGTACATTGCGCGTCACCAAGGTAGCTTGGTAGCGCAATACCGTGGCAGCGATCAATATGTCGTGCGAACCTATAGGTGTGCCTACGGCTTCCAAGTCGGCACGTATGCGGGCGGCATGAGTGGCGCATTCGCTGTCAAACGGTAAAATCTGCATGGGGCGCAGCAAAGCAGCCAATGCCACTAACCGAGGCGCTGCCGCTTCCGGCGGCAACCTCAAAAGCCCGTAACGCAACTCATACTCCACAATGGCAGGCACACCTATATCTGCAGGGGAAAGCGCTTGTAGGCGTGGCACCACTTGTGGGTCGCCGCGAAAATAGTAGCTAATGGTATTACTATCGAGAATCAGCATGGCAACCCGTTAAAAACCTAGGCGCGGGACATCGGCCGGTAGTGAGGTTGGGTTATCTTCGCGCAGGGGGAAATCGGCAAAGCGCCCCGCTAAGGCTAGGCAATCTTGCGGCCATTCATGGGCGGCGTATTTACGGATGATATCTGCCACCCAACGGCTTTTTGATACGCCATTTGCCTGCGCAGCCTGATCTACCAGCGCTTGCGTGGCATCGTCTAGGTACAGCGTGATTTGTGACATGCTCATTCTCCTTAGTAACACATAAACAATTATATGTGGAAGTATAATTGTTTATGTTGGTTCGTCAAGCGTGCAGCGACATCAAAAACTTTCCTGAAGCTTCCGACTTTTTCGACCGGTAAAGGCGGGTAGATTCGCAGGGGTAAGTTAGCTAAGAAGGGAAAATCAATGGAGTCTGACCCCATTGATTCTTTTCAGAGCTGTTCTTTTTCATATTTACATTTCTATTATAATTACATTTATGAACCCTGAAGCTCGCGCCTGCACAAGTGGCCCAGAGAGTGTTGTGTTAGGTCTTACATACAAATCAAAACGCAATCCTTTATTCCCGCAGCAAAGCATCATTCAACTTCTGCTCAATCTCGTTTTTGATGTGCAAATAATGAATCAATTGCACGCCGGTTTGTGGGGCGATGATTTCACGGCAGAGGGATAAATCTAAATCGGTGATATAGCAGGGATAGGTTTCGCCATTTTTGCGGCAGGCGACGATATAGCGCGCAACTACAGTAAATAAATCATCACCAAATTCTAAAGCGGAAAATTCTTTGCCGTCGCAATAGAGCGTAAAACTCAGCTCTTCATAGTGATTGGGCTCAGCCATTGCACATACATTAATAAATTGTAATTGCGTTAAATCTTGCGCGATATTACGCGGCTCTAAATAGGCGGTTTTTTGTTTTGGGTCGCCCATAAGTTCAAATATTTTAATGGCTTGTAGATCATCTACCTTGGCGGTGGTGTCATAGTGATACTGTGCATCCAACGCTTGGCGTTCAAGTGCGGAGCGAATAAAACGGCAGAGTGGGCGCAAGAGTGATTGCACATTAAATAGTGG
>CAZZEV010000392.1:0-2661 GCA_964653305.1 uncultured Cellvibrionaceae bacterium
AGAGAGGCCGTACCACACGGGGTTTAATAAACTGGTGTGACTGCCAAGCGACTCAATACGATCTTGGCACCAGACTAAATGATCCACTTCTTCTGCGGCGGCGTGTTCCATTTCGGCGCGAATATGGGGTAATTTCGCTGTTAAGGCTTGGCCTTTGTAGAGTGCCTGTGCGCAGACTTCGCCAGCATGATTAACGCGCATCAAACCTGCGGCATGGCGAGCTTCCGCAGCGGATAATTCGGTGTCTTGCACCTTCTTGGCTGGCGATGGTCTTTCAGAGGATTGCTGTCCGCCAGACAGGGTGCGCAATACATGATCGGCTTGGGTGATGAATTGATCTATGGCGGTGAGATGGCGCATTGTCTAAGCCTCTTTGATAGGGTTGACGCGATTGTAACAAAAAATACGTGTAGAGCTTTGTTTGAGATCAGTTTAACGCCTAGAATTCGGGCTTAGAGCCATAAAAACCAGACGCAAAAAACATAACATTAAAAAGGTAGGGATCAGGTGCAGGACGTCAATGAAATAAAGCTGTTATTAGATTCTCGGATTCCACTGGTAGTGATTGAGACCTTCGAGGAAAAGAAAGCCTTGGATGTGCTGGCCATGGTGGCCAATAATCAAGGCCGCGATCTGCATCGCTGGTCTGTTACCGATGGCCTAACGCGCATTAATTTTGGCCCGCAACTGGTACCCAAAGGCAGCGACCTCAATCAAATTGAAGAAGCGCTAAAGCACATTAAAAGTCAAACTCAACCCGGCATTTATGCGCTCTGCGATATTCATCCTTTTTTAGAAAGCCAACCGCAAGTGGTGCGCTTGTTAAAAGACATAGCGCTCAATCACTTTGCAATGCCGCACACCCTAGTGTTTTTAAGTTATCAATTGCGTTTGCCGCCAGAACTTTCACGCTACAGCAGTACCTATTCACTCGCCTTGCCGAGCGATGAGAAAATCATGGATGTGATTCGCGAAGAAGCGAAAGTTTGGTCAGACAAACACGGCGGTGCTCGTGTAAAAACTGACAACATCACGCTCAAAAAATTAATGAATAACCTTCAAGGCTTAAGCGTGAGCGATGTACGCCGTTTAGTGCGCATGGCTATTTGGAGTGACGGCGAATTATCTGAAGTGGATGTTCACGGTATCAATAAAGCGAAATTCGCCTTGTTGGATATGGAAGGTGTAATGAGTTTTGAGGCCAACGTAAAAGACTTTTCGCAAGTGGGTGGCTTACACAATTTAAAACGCTGGTTAATTACGCGGCGTGATGCTTTCATCACTGAAGACAGCAAACTCGATATGCCCAAAGGTATTTTATTGTTGGGTGTGCAAGGCGGCGGTAAAAGTTTGGCCGCAAAAGCTGTTGCCGGATTGTGGGGTTTAGCGCTCTTACGTTTAGATATAGGCGCGCTCTACAATAAATTTCACGGTGAAACCGAACGCAATTTGCGAGAAGCCTTAAAACTGGCAGATGCGATGTCGCCTTGCGTAATTTGGTTGGATGAGATTGAGAAAGGCATGGCGCAAGACGGCAATGATAACGGAACATCCCAGCGGTTGTTGGGCACACTCTTAACTTGGATGGCTGAGCGAAAAACGAAAGTTTTTATTGTGGCTACGAGTAACGATATCTCGAAATTGCCGCCCGAATTAATTCGCAAAGGCCGATTGGATGAAATATTTTTTGTCGATTTACCCGATGTTGAAGTACGCAAAGATATTTTTATTATTCATATCAATAAGCGCAATATGGTCGCCAGCGAATTCGATGTGAGAAAACTCGCCAACGCTACCAACGGTTTCTCCGGCTCAGAAATAGAACAAGCCATAGTTGCCGCGCTCTACACGGCAGCCGCCAACGCACAAAAACTAACAACCGATATTCTGCTGCAAGAAATACTCAACACCAGCCCACTCTCGGTGGTGATGGCTGAGCAGATTGCGCAGTTAAGGTTGTGGGCTGCGGATAGAACTATACCAGCCTAATATTTTTTTAAACCCGCGAACCGAAATCCATTTTTTACGCCTCTTAATAGTGTGTACAAGCCTGTTGCTTGTGCTTTCATTTTAGGAGAGGCATATGTTTTATCGCAAAAATGTTCCGAGATGGGAACGAGGGCTTCGTGCGCTGGTGGGAATTGCTACTATGGCTTTCGGTATTTTGGGGATGCAGACTTCATTGGTAAGTTATTTAATTATTGCAACTGGTCTAACAGCGCTCTTAACGGGGTTTGTAGGCTTTTGCCCTATGTGTGCCATGGTTGGGCGTAAATTGGACACTGAGAAAAAATAATGAGTCATCATGATTCGCGCTTTGATCCTGCTTTGCTTGATGCGGCCTGTAAGGGTGACAGAGAAGCTATTATTCAGCTGCTTACAATTGCGCAACCTGATATTCGTCGTTACGCAAAAGTCAGTTGTAAAATACAGGATGTAGAAGATGCAGTGCAGGAATCTCTGTGGTTACTCTATAGTCGTATAGGCACTCTGCGAGCGCTAAGTTCGTTTTCGGGATGGTTGTTTGCGATTGTTAAGCGTGAGTGTATGCGGTTTCTTCGCAAAGCTATGATGAAAACTGAGGATATTAGCGAGATGGGTGATGACCCTCAGCTTGCGTATAGTCACCAGCTGGAATTGCGAAGGGACATATCGCGAGCT
>CAZZEV010000393.1:0-2621 GCA_964653305.1 uncultured Cellvibrionaceae bacterium
GTGTTATTTAACGATGCACCCACAGTAGAAACATTGCGCGTAATGGGCGAAGCACATCGCAAATTTGGCACTACTGGTTTTTACCCCACACTGATTAGCGATGATTTAAGTGTAGTCGCCAAAGCTATCGCAGCAGTTGAACAAGCGATCGCCGAAAAAGTGCCCGGCGTTTTAGGTATCCATTTGGAAGGGCCTTTTTTAAATCCCGAACGCAAAGGCGTACACGATGCGTCGAAATTTAAAATTATCGATGAAGCAGCCTTTGAATTATTAACCTCCCTCAAAGTCGGCAAAACCTTAATCACTATCGCCCCCGAATTAACCACGCCAGAAATGATTGCACGTTTTGTCGATGCCGGTATTGTCGTTGCAGCAGGCCACAGCGCGGCAAATTACGCGCAAACCAAAACCGCACTCGCCGCCGGTTTAAGTAGCTTCACCCATTTATTTAATGCCATGCAACCACTGACAAGCCGTGAACCCGGCATGGTGGGCGCCGCATTAGAAGACGCAAATTCGTGGTGTGGAATTATTGTGGATGGCTTTCACGTTCACCCAGCTTCTTTAAAGGTGGCGCATCAAGCAAAAGCTACAGGCAAGATGGTGTTAGTCACCGATGCTATGCCAAGCGTTGGCGCTGCCGATAAAAACTTTATGCTCAATAGCGAATTAATTCGCTGCGAGAATGGAAAATTATCAACCGCAAGCGGCACGCTTGCAGGCTCAGATTTAGACATGCTCGCAGCGGTGAAGAATACCGTGGAGCTGGTGGGTATTGAATTGGATGAAGCCATTCGTATGGCAAGCGCCTACCCCGCAGCCATGATGGGCGAACGCAATTTAGGTTCAATTGCCGTTGGCTATACCGCTAGCATGGTGTTGATTGATGATGATTACAAAGTAGTACGCTCTTGGATTAATGGCAGCGAAGCCTAGTTGCCAAACCTAAATCAATTTTGTTTTTCATGTGGTACATCTAGCGTTTTGCCCGCTCCCTAACAAGAGCGGGCTTTTTTATTCCTGAGACTTACAACCAGCTTCTCAAAAGCCCCTCCCTCAGCATTCTTCTTTTGGCATCTAAAAATCGTTGAATTTATTAATTCACAGTGGTTTAATAATTGAGCACAAATACAACTTTAACGCGGCGATTGTGCCGCAAGGTCGGGGTCATATGTCTTGCTTAGGCTTAATCTACCAACTGCCCATTCAACTTAGCCGATGGCTTTTGCTAGCGCTATTAGCCGCGAGCCTGCCTTCATGGGCTAACGAGACGCCGCAGAACACTAACGACAAATGGTGGCAACACGCCGTCATTTACGAGATTTATATCCGCAGCTTTCAAGACTCCAATGGCGACGGCATTGGCGACCTTAAAGGCATCAGCCAGCGCTTGGATTATTTAAAAGGCTTGGGGATTGATGCCATTTGGATTACGCCTTTTTATCCGTCGCCCAATGCCGATTTTGGTTATGACGTAGCGGATTACACCAATGTTTCCAAAGATTACGGCACCCTCGCCGACTGGGATAATTTAGTTCGCGAAGCCGATAAACGCGGCATTCGTATTCTGGTGGATTTCGTATTGAACCACTCCTCGGATCAACACCCTTGGTTTCAGGAATCGCGCAAATCCAAAGACAACCCTAAACGCGATTGGTATGTCTGGCGTGATGGCGGCCCGAACGGAACGCCACCCAATAACTGGCGCTCCATTTTTGGCGGCAGCACCTGGGCGTTAGACCCTGCAACTAATCAGTGGTACTACCATATATTTTTGGCGCAGCAGCCCGATCTCAATTGGCGCAACCCGGAGGTGCGCAAAGCCATGTTTGATGTGGCGCGGTTTTGGTTGGCGCGCGGCGCGGCAGGCTTCCGCTTAGATGCCACCGCTACCATGTTTGAGGATGAAACTTATCCCAATGACCCTAATATCGAGGGTGGCCCGCCGGTGCATCTCAAACCCTACAACTCCAGTCGCCCAGAAGTTAACACCGCTTTAAAAGAACTACGCGCGCTCTTGGCGAGCTTTCCCGGTGATCGCGTTATTTTGGCGGAATCCGTAACCGCCGATATTAAAAATTTAGTAGCGGCTTACGGAAAAAATCACGACGAAATTCAATTGCCCATGAATTTTTTAATTGGTGATATGAATAAGTTGGATGCGTCAGCATTTAAGCAACACTATGACGATGCCAATTTAAAATTGGGCGCCGGCAATACACCGGTTTTCTTTTTTAGCAGCCACGACCACAGCCGCCAATGGACAGCTTTTGGTGATGGCAAAAACAATGATCAAATTGCCAAGCTTACCGCTGCACTGAATCTTGCGCAGCGCGGCACAACATTAATGTATTACGGCGAAGAGATTGGAATGGGCGATATGAAAGCGCAAGAACTCGCTGCTGCAGTCATTGGTCCCAAGCGCCCTCGCGCCGATGACCGCGACCGTGTACGTTCGCCCATGCATTGGGAACCAACCGCAGACGCGGGCTTTAGCAAGGCAACACCCTGGTTACCTGTGCAAGCGGGAACTGCAAAATACAATGTGGTTGATCAAATTAAAGACCCACAATCAATTTACAACTGGTATCTCGCACTGAATAAATTGCGCAAAGAAGATG
>CAZZEV010000394.1:0-2606 GCA_964653305.1 uncultured Cellvibrionaceae bacterium
TCTACTATTTCCGTTTCTGTAACGCGAGAGCCTGAGCTAATTGATCTTTCATATGCTTCGCGTTTGAGTGCGTTGATTAGCTCAAGCGGCAACCTAAAAACCTTTTGTTCCCTATGTATTTTTGATTGTGTGATTGGCTCTGTTGGATGTGGTTTAACTGTTCTTACAGAGTCAGCGGCATCTGCTGCACCACCCTCAAGGAAGGCCGATGGGTCTTTGGGTGATTTAAATTGATTTGTGTTTGGCTTGGCTTTCATTGTTGCACCTCACTAAAAAAAGCTTCCATTTCTGAGATGGCCGCTTGGTCTTTACCCAACTCCTGAACTGTTGCTCCTTCCCCTATTGCTCGCCTAAACGCTACGCGTTCACAAATTTTGGTAGGTAGTACGCGAAGTTTTTGCTCTTCTAAAAAAGCTAGCATTTCGGCTGTGTCTTTTGATCGGGAGTCAACGCGGGTTAGCAGTACTCTTACATCAAGCTCTGGGTTGTAGTCCCTTGCCAAATCCACAATTTCAAGTAGATCTGTCATGGCAGCAGCATCAAGATTGCTTGCACCGATAGGAATAATTGCCATTTCTGCAAGTAGAAGTGCAGAACGTAGACCAACGGAGTCACGGCCGCCAGCGTCAACAACAACATGCTTGAACCCTGCTGATAATTGTTTTCCTTCGGAAAGAATTGCTTTACCAGCTAGGCAGGTTGTTGTTGGGCTTGGGTGATTGTGATTATTATCTCTTCGCCATGCAGCCCAACTTGCAGCACTGGCTTGCGGGTCGCCATCAATAAGAAGTGTCTTATCTATGGCTGCTAACATAGTAGCCAGATGCACGGCTGTAGTTGTTTTACCTACGCCACCTTTAGTATTGACCACTGCATATATCATTATTTTCACCAAATATAGCTATATAGATATATAGCTATATATCACTGTTGTTTTGAATTTGCTACGATTTTTTAAAACTTACATAATTAAATAGATTCATTACGTGCCAACTTTTGATTTCACATTGATCTTTCGCTTTTAGTTGCTAACCTAAAATCGAGCGTCATGTATGACGATTTATCCGTAAAAGATAAATGGCTGGGTTGCTCACCCTAATGCAGTAAATTGCCTTTTTAGCAGGAGCTACTATGTGTAAACTATCAAAGTTATTATTGAAAATATCTGCAACATTTTTCGTTAGTTCATCAGTTTTTGCCGCTTCAGTTTCAGTGCCAATCCCAAGTTTCCCCGTAGATAACTCGAATCTCGAAACGACAGCAGCAAGTACTTATTTAGCACCTAGTGATTATGCAAAAGCACCTAGTTATGAATTGGAAAAACAAGTTTCTGATTTTTCCTTAAAAGCTATTCAGAGTAATTCTGTTAATTTATCCCCATCGAAAAAAACATTAACTACTACTTCAAATAATGCGACTACAGCTCTGTCACTGGTGACCGCAGCAGCAGCGCCTCCGCAATATACCTTTAGCGGTTGCACCGCATTTACGCTAGGAACTGGCCTTTACACCTCCCTGACAGCTCAAGGCCAAGTTAAGTGCTTTAACACCTACAGCGCGAGTGATATAAAAGTTGTTACTCAGGCAACCTCTCAACCCGCAGGAGTTAACTACGATCTTTTTGTTTATTATTACAACCCAACAACGGGTCAGCAGGAATTTAAATCTTCATCGACAGCTGCAGGAAACGTCAATGAATTTGCCGCTGCAAAAATGCCAGCTGGAAATTATTTAGTTTATGTACAAGCAACAACAGGTAGCAGTGCTACGCAATTCATTGTTGGTGCAGTTGGTTATAGCGGATATGACCAATATGAAGCAAATGACGCGATTGCTTATGCAACGCCAGTGACTGGCAACAAAGCGTTAATTGGCAATACCGATAATGCAGGTGATTTTGATTACTATGTCTATACAACTGATTCTACTCAGCAGTTCTTGGCTATCAATCTAACGTCAACAAATCATGCAGTGCAAGTTTTCAATGGCTCGACATGGGTTGCTGCTAACGGCCAAATATTTAATGTGTCCGCAAATTCGAATATTTATGTACGAGTTTTCAACACAGTTGCTACAAACAACCCTTCTGTAAATTATACGCTGGTGCTGAGTTATCCGGTTGAATCACTGGGGAATGCATCAGTAACCAATGATGAAAACCTTACAAATATTGGCTGGGGATTGGAGGTTTTTTCTCGCATTAAATTTTCAGGTATTGCTTACGACTCTAAACAACGACCAGTTCCATTTGGTGTGGTCAGATTGAGATATATAGGGGTGATGGGCACTACAACTTACGATTACAAATCAGATGTTAATGGAATTGTGAACTACACAATGAGCTTCACTAAATGTACGGGTGGAGGGTATTACGGTACAGGTATTAATGGTCAGACGCCAGGATTCTGGTACTCGGGTATGGCTGGTTCAGTCGGTGTTTATCAATATTGCAGCCCGTAAATAATCCTTAGCGGAGGTGCATAAATTGCGCCTCCGCTAAAGTATTTAGTATACGAGCCGATAGACTGATACGGCATTTCGGAGATTTATCATGGAAATTAACTCAAATTTAGCGCGAACAACTTTATCTTTTGACTCTACTCCAA
>CAZZEV010000395.1:0-2604 GCA_964653305.1 uncultured Cellvibrionaceae bacterium
GTGACTTGTGGCTTTAATGACGCTGGATCCCCTGCGGGGATGACGACTCCCACATAAAGTAAAATCATCTACCCTTCGCATACGCCTGAATATACTCCTTCAACAACTTCTCATTATTTTTCACAAACGCAATGTCTTCTTGCGGTGCCGCTAAAATGGCGGGGTCTGTTTTAGCGCGCAACGCTTGTTTGTGCTCAGCAGGTAACTTTGCGGTTTCCTCTGTAAAAAAGTAGGCCGCAATCGCATTACCTAACTTTGTGCTCAAACGCATATATTCACCGACAGATTTCCAACCGTGGCGACTTGCGATTGCATTACTTGAGTCCAACAGTTTTTTCTGTTGCAGAAAGGCGGTAATTTTTTGATCTTGTTCTGCCGCTGGCAATGCATCAAATTTCTTTAAGTCGTCTTCGGTTTTATGCATCTCATCCAAGACTTGAATAACGCTGGTAAAGTCGCGGTTAGAATCCATCCAACGCTGAACCGATTGCACACTCAAACTTGAGTTGTTGGGCAAAAACTGTGCAAAGCTCAGAGAGCTAGAAAAAACCAGTGCGAGTATTAAGATTTTTTTAAATAAAGACATTTATGATTCCTACAACAAATTACCTAGCCAATTTCAGCGTGATAGTCGTGGCCAACGCCCAAACCCAATAGAAAAACAACACCAAGAACGGCGTAAGCATGCCCAGCGATAAACCAGCAACACCTTTCCCTTCATAAAAAGGATAGATCACAAACAATTGCACGCCTGCGGGTATAAGCGCAATCACAAAGCTGCGCGAAAAAATACTGCTGGATAAAATTGGCAAGAGAAATAAAAAGCCCCACATGCCGCCCCACACAATGCGTGGGTATAACCATGCTGGCGCAATTGAACCGTGCAAATTCACATGCAGCGAACCTGTAATACCATAGCGACTAAAGAGCCACATAACCAAGCATTGAATCAGCGCCCCCAAACAACCTGCAGCAAAAACGATCAATGCGTTCTTCATATGAACTCTCTTATCAAGGGGTATTTTTAGGTGATGGAATATTTATGGTTACTATTGTCAGTAATGACGGCATCTTAACATTTTGGCACAAGCTTATAGCAGTGATAAGTGTTAAAATTTGACCACTTTTTGCGGCGTTTGAATCGACCCGCATCCTAAACAATTTTGACACTATTTATAGCGACCCAGCCTTATGTTTCAATTTTTTGAAAGCCTTATCAAACCCTTTCCTCCCGAGCACCCCAAAGCGCCGCCCAAAACATTGTTTGCATTTTGTCGTCATTATGCACGCGGAACTGAATTGTTTTTGATAATGATGGCTCTACTCACCGGTACTATTGCGGTGTTAGAAGTATCCTTGTTTGGCTTTTTGGGTCAGCTTGTCGATTGGTTAAATAAGCACACTCCGCAAACCCTCTGGCTTGAATCACAGCACGAATTATTAATGATGGGTGCAATTGTGCTAGTCGGGTTACCTATTACCGTTTTGCTGCACAGTTTGTTGCTGCATCAAACCTTATTGGGTAATTTCCCCATGCGTATTCGCTGGCAGGCACACCGTTATTTGTTGGGGCAAAGCTATCAGTTTTATCAAAATGAATTTGCGGGCCGTGTTGCTACCAAGGTGATGCAAACCGCTTTGGCAGTGCGCGAAACAATTATTAAATTGTTAGATGTGCTTTTGTATGTTGCTGTGTATTTCTCAGGTATTTTGGTTTTATTGGGCAGCTTAGATTGGCGTTTGGCTATGCCATTGGTTGCGTGGATGATTGGTTACGCCAGCCTGCTCTATTATTTTTTACCGAGACTCGCACAAACCGCAATGAAACAAGCGGATGCCCGTTCAGATATGACTGGCCGCTTGGTAGATACTTACACCAATATTTCCACCGTAAAATTATTTTCACATTCCAATCGTGAAGCTGACTATGCCAAAAAAGGCATGGAGTATTTTTTAAGTACAGTTCACCCGCAAATGCGTTTGGCCACGGCATTAAGTTCAAGCGTGTGGGCGATTAATGCCGCGCTGATTTTTGCGGTGGCGTTTGTATCTCTGTGGTTATGGAGCAATCTTGCAATTACTACCGGCGCAATTGCAGCCGCGATTGGTTTGGTGCTGCGCTTAAACGGTATGGCGCAGTGGATTATGTGGGAAGTATCTGCCCTCTTTGAAAATATCGGTACCGCAAAAGATGGTTTAAATACCCTATCGGTTCCGCGCGAAGTGCAAGATATTGAAAAGGCACCACCCTTAGCGCTTACCCACAGCCAAATTGAATTTAAAGATGTGTGCTTTCATTATGGCAAAAGCGAAGGTGTAATCAGCCACTTTAATTTACAGATTAAAGCTGGTGAAAAAATTGGTTTAGTTGGCCGCTCTGGGGCTGGTAAATCTACGCTGGTGAATTTGTTACTGCGTTTTTATGATGTAGAAAGCGGTAATATTTTAATTGATGGCAATGATATTGCGTTAGTTCAACAAGAAAGCCTACGTGCGCAAATTGGTATGGTTACGCAGGATACATCGCTCTTACATCGATCCATTCGCGACAACCTACTCTACGGCAAACCCGATGCTACAGATGCAGATATGATTGAAGCTGCC
>CAZZEV010000396.1:0-2596 GCA_964653305.1 uncultured Cellvibrionaceae bacterium
AAAAGTTAGTTAATATTTTAAAGACGAAATAAGTCTAACGAACGTTGCAGTCGTAAGTATGATTTGCGCAGCCTAATGGTACGCATGAAAAGCCAACCAAATTAGCAGAGGGCAAAGGAATACCAAATTATCGTCACCTCGTTCCCAAGCTCCTGCTTGGGAACGAGACATGCGAAACAAAAATCGAGTGAATATTGCAAATGAAAATCTCTGGTAAATTATTTCGTTGGGAAGCAGGCCGCCAAGAAACCGGATACGAAAAAATGCTTTTATGCTGTGCGATCTGGCCAATTAAATTTGATATGTATATTTTGAGATTTTCAGTCGGCAGTGAAATCCCGCCACATGTAGATCCAGTTACACAAGGAAAGCACTACAGGTTAAATATAGTTTTAAAGTCTGCCAATGAAGGCGGTGAGTTTATTTGCGGCAACCCCATCTATGAAACGAAAAGAATTAAATTCTTTAGACCTGATGCATCAGAACACAGAGTTACGAAAATAGTTAAAGGTACGAGATATTTATTGAGCATAGGGTGGATCAAAAGCACATAACAGACGCTCAATGGCACCAACCATAAAAAATCCGGCCTTGCGCCGGATTTTTTATGCGTTCGATTTTAAAAAATTAAAACTACTCCAACTTCCGCAACTTAATATTTTTAAACCACACCGCATCGCCGTGATCTTGTAGGGCGATATGGCCGGAGCGCGATTGGCCAAAGTTGGGCATATTGGCGAACTTGCTGCGGGCGATCATTTCTTTCCATGCTGGCGAGCTTTGATCGTACTCCACCACTTTGTAACCATTGAGCCAGTGTTCAACTTTGCCGTGGTTAACCACCAAACGTGTGCGGTTCCACTCGCCCGCTTTATTCACCGCCACAAACTGGCTGGAAATAAAATCATAAAGGTCGCCTGCGCGGTGGGTTTTAATCGCGCCGTCTGGGTGACCGGGGTTATCTAGGAATTGATACTCCGGCCCTGTTTTCCACGCATGGGAATATTCTGGGCCTTCGATAACGCCATAAATCAAACCGCTGTTGCCGCCCGCTGCGAGTTTCCATTCCACGGCTAACTCGTAATTTTCGTAGACGTCATTGGTAATAATGTCGCCGCCATTCACGGTTTGCCAATCCTGTTTTTGGGCTGGGTCTAGGTGCAAACTGCCATCTACCACTTTCCATGCAGCACCTACTTTTGCCTTATCTTTATCGCTGCCATAAGTGCGCCAGCCTTTGGTGGTTTTGCCATCAAACAAAAGTTTCCAGCCTGCTTTGCGCTCGTCCGCCGAAAGTTTGTTAGCAGCTTGCGGTTTCACCACATTGCGGAAACCGGGCTTGTTCGCGGGGATAGCATTTAGCGTGTACCAAGCTTCAGTTGACCAAAGCGATTGGTTGGCGGCACTGCTAAACGGCTCGGCGATGCGGATATACACCACATGACCGGGCTTCATGCCTTCCAATTCAAGGAAGACTTTTTTGCGATCTTTGGAAATATTCACCGAGGCGATTTTCAGATCTTGCAGGTCTTTTTTATCGCCACCGTAGCTGGAGGTGGGCAAGTAGTACCACTGCTGCACCTGATACTCAGCCGCCGTTATGCCGCGCCCAAGTTCTAAAGGTTGGGTAAATTCCAGCTCCATACCATTGCTGCGCGCGCTCACTTTTAGCATTTCAAAGGCTTGCTTACCGTTGAAGGTCAACTTTTGCAGGCCGTACCACGCTTTACCGTTATGCGACCAGTTGCCGGGGTTGCCCACGCCACCCACATACAGGGTTTTACCATCCGGCGCCCAAGCGACGCGGTTAATACCCGCCTCTAAACCTTGAGTGAAACGGAAGACATTCACTTTTTCTGCATACACACGTTTTAAACCGCCGTGAGTCACCTCACCGTGCAGCATTTGGCCCGCGTAATCACCTTGGTTAATGTAAGTGGGCTGGCTCGGCGAATTGCCAATTTCATCCTGTGGCAACCACACCACGGGCTGAGTAACAGCCACGCCTTCTGTACCCGCAAAATTCACGGAGCGCGAGCCGTAAAACGCGCCGGGTTTAAGGTGCAGAATCTTGCTGGCGGGGAGCCAATCGCCTTGGTTGTCGGCGATAAAGAATTCACCGTCTACGCCTTTACCGATGCCATTAGGCGTGCGTAAACCGTGAGCGACAAATTCAACGCTGCCATCGGCGCGGGAGATTTTAATCGCTTTGCCGCGATCTGGAATTTGCGGTTGAGTGCTGGCACCGCCCGGCTCAATCGCGGTCGCTAAAGTTGCGTAGAAATAACCATTTTCATAGCCAAGGCCGAAGGCGAATTCGTGGAAGTTAGCCGAGGCGCGCCATTGATTTGAAATGGTGCGGTACTCGTCGATTGCGCCATCGCCGTCGTTATCTACCAACTGCGTTAGCTCATGCTTTTGCATCACGAACAGCTGATCATCCACCACTTTCAAGCCCAAGCATTCGCCCAAACCGGAGGCGATAAGCTTCACGCCTATATCTTTAGGTGCACGATCTTGTACGCCTTCCAGCATATAGACCGAGCCTTTGCCATCCCACGCGCAGAGCGCTAGACGACCATCGCTAAAGAAATCC
>CAZZEV010000397.1:0-2590 GCA_964653305.1 uncultured Cellvibrionaceae bacterium
GCCCGTTGCACCTAAAAAAGTATCTGTGCGTTTGAGTTTGCATATCGTTAACCTAAGCAAACTGCATCAACAATTAAACAGCGAAGGCTTCAACAGCGTCGTGCGCCGTTTTGAAAAGCAATTGCAAGGCTTGCTCAGCCTCTACAATGGCCAACGTCAACTGTTATCCGGCGACACACTTTTAATTGATTTCTTCGGCGAAGAATTTCACGAATGCAGTTTCCGCGCGGTGTGCTGCGCGCAAATTTTACTCAATATGGCAGCGCGCAATCCCAGCCCTCGCCTGCAACTTGCAGCGGCGATTCAACCACTGCCAGAAGCTCCGCAATCTGCGGGCTGCGCCTTGGTGAAAGAATTCTTAGTGCAACATAACAACACGCTCACACCCAACAAAAATGAAATTCTGGTGAACGGTAGTTTGTTGGATACAGTTTTGCAGCATCACGCTGAGTTCGACCTTAACTCTGGAAAACTTATTCAAATAAAAGCACCTTACAGCGAATATGTGAGTAAACAGGAAGAGCAGTTACTGCTTAGGCAGTAACTAGCAAGTCGCAAATGGTTGCCCCCGCTCTGCACTAAGGGCAACCACCAAATTCCTCGCTCTCTCATTCACAAATCTGTAACCTTCCGATCATCTCACTGTCATTTATTAGTCATAGCCTTGTAGGAAATCTAGCCTACAAGGTGCGACTTCATGCTTAACATTGAACAATCCGTTATCGATAAATTTCCCGGCTTTGCCGACCAGTCACCACTTATCCGCAACTCCACCTTATCCATTTTGCGCAAGCTCACCCGCGAGCAAGAAATTAATAGCTTCTTGCGCGAGCACCAAGGCGTTACTGGTATAGATTTTATTGATCGCATTTTTGATTATTTTAATTTCAGCTACAGTATTTCCCAGCGCGACCGCGACAATATTCCCTCCCATGGCCGAGTCATCATTGTTGCGAATCACCCTATAGGTTCTCTGGATGGATTAGCCCTGTTACGTTTAGTAAGCGAAGTGCGCCGCGATGTAAAAATCGTTGCCAACGATATGCTGATGGCCTTTGAACCTCTGCACGATCTATTGCTACCGCTCGACAATATGACGCGCGGCGCCTACAAACAAAGCTATAAAAATATTGTGCAAGCACTGAGCGATGAACAGGCCATTATTATTTTCCCTGCCGGCGAAGTCTCCCGCGCAAGCCCACAGGGTATTCGTGATGGCAAGTGGCAAGCAGGCTTTTTACATTTCGCCCGCAAAGCCAAAGCACCGATTCTGCCGATTTTCGTTTCCGCCAAAAACTCGCTGCTGTTCTATACAACATCCATGATTTTTAAGCCGCTTGCAACGGCACTGCTCGCGCACGAAATGTTTAATAAACGCTCGGCAGAAATTAAGTTTCGCGTAGGCGAAGCAATTCCACATCATGCGCTGGAATCCAATCAACTTGCCGATAAAGCTTTAGTAAAACGTCTCAAGAAACATCTTTACAAAATCGGTAAAGGCAAAAAATCTATTTTCGTTACCGAAAAAACCATCGCTCACCCGGAGGATAGCAGCACCATAAAAAAGGAATTAAAAACGGCAGAGTTAATAGGTAGCACGCGCGACAATCACAAAATATTTTTATGCCGTTATGAAGATCACCCTACAGTGTTACGTGAAATTGGCCGCTTACGCGAACACACGTTCCGCAAGGTGGGTGAAGGTACCGGCAGCCGCCGCGATTTAGATAAATACGATCATTACTATCGCCATTTGGTACTGTGGGATGAAGATAAGCTCACCATCGCGGGCGCTTATCGCTTGGGCGAAGTGAACAAAATTCTGCATAAAAAAGGTGTTAAGGGTTTATATACGGCGGATTTATTTGATTATCACCAAACCGCAATACCCTATTTAGAACAGGCGTTGGAATTGGGTCGCAGTTTTGTTCACCCAAACTATTGGGGCAAAGCCAGCTTAGACTATTTATGGCAAGGCTTGGGCGCATACTTACAACATCACCCAGAAATTCGGTATGTGCTTGGCCCGGTAAGCATGAGCGCGCACTACCCAAAAAATTTGCGCGATGCTTTGGTCTATTACTATGAACGCTACTATGCACCAGCCGGCGTGAACGCTGCCGAAACTCTAGCAGATGCTAAACATCCCCACGATATAGACGAAGACGAATTAATTTATTTGCAGCAGCAATTTTCTGGCTTAAATCGCGAGCAGGGTTTTGAGGTTTTGCAGAAAAAATTCAGCACCCAAGACCATAAAATCCCAGTGCTCTTTAAACAATACGCAGCGCTCTATGACGACGGTGGCTATCAATTACTCGCCTTCAGTGTGGACTCGGAATTTGGCAACTGTGTAGATGGTTTATTTATGGCCGATTTAACGCTCATGAAAGCGGCAAAACGTGCACGCTATATTCCATCAAATGAGGACTAAACCCACAACGGAATTTCTGTCATAAGTCACTTCATGGTAAGCTCGTCGCTCTCAAAAACAGCACCAGCAACAAGACTACGAGCTTACCCATGCATATTCATATCCTCGGCGTCTGCGGCACCTTTATGGGTAGCCTCGCGCAACTCGCAAAAGCCC
>CAZZEV010000398.1:0-2589 GCA_964653305.1 uncultured Cellvibrionaceae bacterium
GCAAATATTTTACTGACCGGTGAAAACGGTACCGGCAAAAGTCAGTTAGCACATTGGCTTCATCTCAATTCCCCGCGCGCGCAGCAGGCGTTTATTTCCGTCAATATGGGCGCCATTCCTGAAACACTGTTTGAAAGCGAAATTTTCGGCCATAAAAAAGGCGCGTTTACGGATGCAAAAGAACAGCGCATTGGTCGCTTCGAGTTGGCCAAAGGCGGCAGTTTATTTTTAGATGAAATCGCCACGATTCCTATGGCACAACAGGCAAAATTGTTGCGCGTTTTGGAATCGGGCGAATTTGAAATGCTCGGTTCCAGCCAAACTCAGCGTACCGATGTTCGCATTATCAGTGCAACCAACGGCGATTTTGCACAGTTAATTCATGACGGCCTATTTCGGCAAGATTTGTATTACCGCTTAAATACGTTGGAATTCCGTGTGCCTGCATTGCGCGAACGGCCAGAAGATATTGCAGCACTCGCTAGCTTTTTTGTGGCCAAACACGGCCAGCGTTATCGTAAGCCAGAACTTAAATTGTCGCCCTGTGCGCTTAAAACTATGCAGGCTTATTCTTGGCCTGGCAATATTCGCGAGCTGAGTCATATGATGGAGCGCGCAGTGTTGCTCACGCAAAGTGGTGAGCTAATGGCGGCGCAACTAAATCTGCCAGTTAATACGCCAAACAAAGTTATCGCGTCCGTTGATTCACTTTCTTTCGATAAAATGCCGATGATGACCTTAGAAGCCGCCGAGCTGCAGTTAATTAATCAAGCGCTTGCAGATTGCGATGGAAACAAACAAAAAGCCGCAGATTTATTAGGTATCACCAAATCCTCTTTGTATCGCCGGTTAGAAAAATATGACTTGGCGAACTGATTCGTTAGAAGCACAGCTTAAAATTGGTTTTGCAATCTGTTTGTTGCTGCAATCTGTGTGCTGTGGTTTTTTGCTATGGGTATTCCCATGGTGGAAAGTAGCCTTGATTGAAATATGTTTGCTGATTTTAAATGGCTTGATATTCCGCAGAATTTACCAAAAAGCACTTGTCGCATTTCGTCGTGCTAGTGTGCAATTAGAGGCACTTCAGCATCAAGATTACAGTCTTTTAGCCAAGCCTGTTTTTGCCAGTGGAAAGGTCGCGGAATTTCACCAACAATTAAATGCACTTGGTGAATCACTACAACAACACAAGAGCCATTATGATCAACAATTGTTTTTGCTCTATCGTCTTATAGATCAATTAAATACGCCGATTTTGGTATTTGATCACCGCTCACAATTGAATTACGCGAATGCCGCCTTCGCCGAATTATTTGGTCGCCCTTGGCAAGCATTGCGTCATGCATCTCCTTCATTATTAGGGCTAAATGCTGAGCCAGAATGGCACTTTACGGATTCAGCCAAAGCGCAACAGTGGCAAATTCGCCACAGCCGTTTTCTCGATCAAGGTCAAAGTCACCAACTGTTGGTGTTTATTAATATTCAAGCAGCATTGCGCGAAGGCCAACTGCAAGCGTGGCAGAAATTGATTCGTGTATTGAGTCACGAGATTCGCAATTCGCTTACACCCGTCGCGGCGCTTACGCAAAGTCTCCAAGGCAAAGTGAGCAGCGAGCGCGAACAGCAAGCATTGGAATTAATTGGCGAACGTTGCCAGCACTTGCAGGATTTCGTGAGCCGCTATGCCGAGTTGCACAAGCCTCTGCATTTACAACCGCAATGGCTAAGTGCAGAGGCTCTCTTTCAACGATTGAGTGCATTATTTCCAGATGCGCAGCTACAAGCTAAGGGGTTGCAAACAGAACTCTGGGCAGACGCCGTATTTTTGCAGCAAGCGCTAATTAATTTAATTAAAAACGCGATTGAAGCGGGCAGCCCAACAGGTTCAATTGAAGTGAATTTTAGCCAGCGCGAACAGGGTAATGAAAAGGGCAATGAAATTCGCATCGTCGATGGTGGCCAAGGTATCGCCAACCCCGACAATCTTTTCGTACCCTTCTATAGCACCAAAACCCAAGGGCAGGGCATAGGCCTAAGTTTGAGTCGGCATATCATCGAGCAGATGGGAGGAACGCTTACTCTAAGTAACAACGCCAGTGGCGTTGGGGCTTGTGCGTTGATTCAACTGAGCCGTCCGCACTAATACCTGCATTTATAAACGTCGAGTCCGATTTCGGAATTCAGCGTCCGATATCGGACTAATTGCTTTTGTTTATTCCTCTCCTTAAAGATAAATCCATACGAATCAATACGTTAATTTTTTGGCACAAACCTTGTAATGCGTAAGTTTTATTTGTCATTACAACGTGAATTCGCATGGATATCGCTAAACCCAAATCATCTTCCCGCTTTAAACGCCCGTTAATAATCGGTGGTGTAATGCTTGTTGCGCTGGCGCTGCTCACAGGCGTGATCACACAGCCTTCAGGGCAGCCAAAAATCGAGCGCAGTAAACTATTGCTCGGCACCGTGCAGCGCGGTCAGCTTCAAGTTGCGGTGGATGGCTATGGCGTTTTACGCTCTGATAAGCAAACACTGATTACCGCATTAACCTCTGCAACAGTGGCAGACGTTCTATTGCGTTCAGGT
>CAZZEV010000399.1:0-1390 GCA_964653305.1 uncultured Cellvibrionaceae bacterium
CCCTTTCTGTTATGTCAATCTTGCTGACGATAGGCTTACCAAGCGTATCTACTCAGATTCAAAATGCCAGAGTCAAAACAGCAACTAATAGCTTGCTTGAGGCGATAAATCTAACCAGATCACAGGCAGTTTTTGCCAATAAGCGCGCTACCATTAGAAAGCAAAACGAATGGGAAGGCGGATGGGAAATATTTATTGATGGGGATAATGACGGCATACGTGATAACGATGAGGCCACAGTAAGGCGATATGAGCAACTAAAAGGCATTCGGATTGTCGCCAATAGACCTATCAAAAACTACGTTTCGTATATTGAAACAGGGGAAAGCAGAAACGCCAGCGGCACTAGCGGCGGAGGTTTTCAAGCAGGCACATTCACAATTTGCCCCGCAGCTACAGGCAAGGGATACGAATTGATTCTGGCGAGAGGTGGTAGAGTTCGGGTTGCGGAGATTGACGAAGAAAAATGTAATTCGGTTTAATTTGTCATTAAGAAAAATCAGCTGCAGTCAATGTGAATGCAGCTGACTATTTTTGACGAAAAACTTTGAGCAACTATTGACGCAAAGCCTTTGGCAAAGAAAAACTAATAGTTTCTGGTGTGCCATCCATTTCTTGCGGCATGGTTGCACCGCAAGCTTGCAGCTTTTCGATAACTTGCTTAACTAGCACTTCAGGGGCAGACGCACCTGCAGTAATACCGATCGAGGTTTTTGATTTTATCCAATCAGGATTTATATCGCCTGGCCCATCAATAAGATAAGACTCTGTGCCGCAGCGCTCTGCTAATTCACGCAAACGATTTGAATTGGATGAATTAGGCGAACCCACCACTAAAACCAAATCACACTCAAGCGCGAGCTGACGCACGGCATCTTGGCGATTGGTGGTTGCGTAACAGATATCGTCTTTGCGCGGCCCTTGAATTTTGGGGAATTTTTTACGCAGGGCATCGATAACTTTTGCAGTGTCATCCATCGATAAAGTGGTTTGGGTTACGTAGGCCAATACATCAGGATTTTTTACGACTAAAGCCTCTACATCAGCTTCGTCTTCCACCAAATAAATTTCACCACCCTTGGCATTGTTGTACTGCCCCATTGTGCCTTCTACTTCTGGGTGACCTTGATGACCAATTAAAATACATTCGCGGCCTTCACGACTGTAGCGCGTTACTTCAATATGAACTTTGGTTACGAGCGGACAGGTTGCATCAAAAATTTGTAAGCCGCGATGTTCAGCTTCTTTGCGAACTGCTTGGGACACACCGTGCGCACTGAAAATTAAAATTACATCATCAGGAACTTGATCGACTTCTTCGACAAAAATCGCGCCGCGCTCACGCAAAGAGTCCACCACAAATTTGTTATGCACCACTTCGTGACGCACG
>CAZZEV010000399.1:1458-2279 GCA_964653305.1 uncultured Cellvibrionaceae bacterium
TTAATTTCTGTCATGCGTGTACCTATTGTTTAGCCCCTCCCTCCTTTTAAGGGAGAGGCTGGGCGGGGTGCCTTTAGTGAACCTGAGCCGGTTCGATTTTAAGAATCGCAACTTCAAATACGATGTCACGACCTGCTAGTGGATGATTAAAATCTACCGTAACGACATCATCATTAAAGCGCTTAACAACACCAGGCAATTCTGTTTTCTGTGCATCCGCAAAGGATAAAACTAAGCCCTCTTCCAACGCCAAGCCTGCATCAAATTGACCGCGAGGAATTTCTTGCACGTTATTGGGGTTGCGTTGACCAAAACCATGTTCAGGCTTGATCACAAGCGTTTTTCTATCACCTTCTTGCAAACCAAAAATAGCTTTCTCAAAACCTTGTAGCAAATTTCCATCGCCCACTGTAAAAGTAGCGGGGTCGCGCTCAAAGTTAGAGTCAATCAATTCGCCGTCCGGCAAGCGCAAGGCGAAATGCAATGTTACGCGAGTACCCTCACCTACAATTAAATCTTTCATGTTTAATATATACCTGAGCTGAAATTCTAAATCCCCCCAAGCCCCTCTTTTTCAAGGAGGGGGAGTAAACTCCTCCCTTTGACAAAGGGAGGCCGGGAGGGATTTTTTCTAAAAGAGATTTAACTACGCAAAACTTCTCGCTTCGCCTGCACCGTCCACGTTTTCTACGCAGCGCAAACAAATTTCTGGGTGAGCTGCATTTGCACCAACATCTGCACGGTGGTGCCAGCAACGCGCACACTTCGCGTGCTCAGATTTTTTCACCGCCACGAACAAACCAGTGACTTCGGTTGCCTCA
>CAZZEV010000399.1:2289-2577 GCA_964653305.1 uncultured Cellvibrionaceae bacterium
GTTTTGTGCTTCGCTCAAGGCGCGAACTTCTGCGGTTGAGGTGATCAACACAAAACGTAATTCATTAGCGAGCTTTTGCAATTCGGTTTGTAGAGTCTCATCGCAATACAGAACCACTTCTGCTCCCAATGATCCACCTACCTCGCCAGTGCCGCGTTTTGCTTCAAGTACTTTATTTACGGCATCTTTGACTTGAGCGATCAGTTCCCAGTAGCTATCGCTAAAAGTATCCGCTGGCACTTCCGGTAATTGATACCACTCAGCGACAAAGACTGATTGCGTGCGATC
>CAZZEV010000400.1:0-2555 GCA_964653305.1 uncultured Cellvibrionaceae bacterium
CGAGTTTTAGTTCGCGATCTTCATCCAGATAATCCGCAAAATTATCGCCACGGCTCTTGATATAAAAACCCGCTTGATCGCGGGTGTTGTGTCTGCGAATCAATCCATCCAACCGCGTTTCGCGGTGGATGAGAATGATTTTTCGCTCAGATAAGCGCTCCATCATTAATCCCTTTGTAACAAGCCGCCTAGGAAGTCAGGTGTGATATTTAATTGGCCGATATTGCTTGAGTTGGTCGCCAAGCTTTTGAATGCTTGCGCAATAATGACATCTGGCTCCATACCACCTGCTGCAATCGCTTCAAACAACTTAGGATCTATTTTGTTTAAGGCTTCCATCATTTTTTCGACAGTGTAAGCCTTGGCTTCACCTTGTTTGCGCTCATTGCCGGTAGCAAGATCCACCAACTCTTGGCGCTTGGTTTCCAGACTCACTTGGGCGTCCATTTCTTCTTTGCGAATTAAGCGCTCTTTTTCTTTAACAGAACGCTCAGCTTCCATTTTGCTTTCTCGTAGTTCGCGCGTTTTAGCTTCTATCGCCAACTCGGTACGCAATTCGTTTTCTTTAATGGCACGCTCTTGTTCGATGGCGGCATTACGGCGAGCATAGGTTGCTTCGTCCGCTTCACGTAACAATGATTCACGTACAGAGGCTTCTAGCGCACGAGACGTTTCAGGCGCAGGCCGAAGTGCTTGAATGGCGAGATCCACCACCTCTACACCTAATGACACAAGAACATCCGAGTGTTTTAATTGCTCTCTCACTTTTTCCACAAGGCTGCGTGATGCGGTCAGTGCATTGCGCAATGGCATTTGCTGAATCTCTGCACGCATTAACACTTGAACCAGATTTAAAATACGGTTCGACAACTTATCAGGGTCCTTTGATGCGTAATCTTTTGCATTGTCGGCCAATGAAAAGTTCATCATGACCGCCAAGCGAGGCGCATCGGCTACGCGATACACCAACTGCCCTTGAATGGTCACTTCCTGAAAGTCAGCTGTTGTTTCCTTCAGCATGAAAGGCGCATCTTGGCTGGCGATAGGAATTGCCACCAACGATGTACTTGGAGCAAAGTAGAAAAATGATAAGCCAACACCTTGCTGCTTAATCGAACCTTTGTGATAACGAACCACATAGGTTGTAGGTTCTGCTTTGTAATAGCCAATGTTAAACATGGTTTTCTCCTTGTTGATAATTAAGCCTTAAGGGCTTGTTGGCGAACTTGATCTAATGTGTATTCGGTGACCACTTGGCCATTGTTGAATACCGTCACTAATTGATTGTCTTCGGCGGTGATTGTATTACGTTGTACCGTTTTGAATTGACCGTCTTCTTTTACCAACGCCAAACGACCTTTTTTAGAACGCTTGCCCTGGTCAGTAATAGGGTCTTTGTAAACATCTCTCCATTCACCCTTAATGCAGATGGCAGAAGCTTTCATCGCAAACCTTTGCGTATCGCGATTCACTTTTTGCAACAGCTCGCCGCCCATACCAAAAGCAACGTTATCGGCGCTCAAGCCGCGTTTTTTCATCTCAGCCAAAATATCTTCTATCGCAGCAGCACAAACACCATCACCTTGGATCAAACGGACACAAGCAGGTAACACTTTGTAGCCCTTGGTGTTAGTGGTGTAACCAAATTTAGCCATCAAACGTTCAATTGCTTCAGGAACAATTTCAATCGGTTCTCCAGAATCAGGGCGAATGACCAAAGTACCGCCAGTGTTTTCAACTTGGGCTTTTAATTCACCACCCCACAGGTTGTCGATAGCATTCCAGATATCGTAAGAATCGCTGACTACGGCAACCAACTTATCTTTGCCACCAAATTGCTTCAGCATATTGGCGTATGCAGCGGTTTCGCCATCACGACCCCAGCTGGTAATGGTGCTGTGTTCTGCAGCTGGAATAGAGAAGCCTGCCATGTTTGCACCGTAATAACGGCGTGCTGCCAACAGACCAGAGAAGCTGTCGGTACCCATAAAGTTAACCAAGTGCGCTAAAGAACCGATTGCTGTAGTTTCTTCAGAGCTTGCGCCGCGAGCGCCAAAGTCGTGAAGCTTGAATGGCAAGCCATTCAGGTTATCAGCGGTCTCCTCCAAGTAACGGGCAATAATGGTGTGGCAGGTTTTAGATACGGTCGCGACAGTCGTTGGATACCAAATAGCGCGCAATAAGGCCGTTTCGATATAGCTGGTTAACCAAGGGCATGCTGGGTCAGTGTTAATTACTTGAACCATAACATTACCTGTGGGCACTACAGTGCCTTCTGGCACAGCTTCAATGTGCAAAGGTAAAAAGCCATTGTGTGTATTGAGGATATGTAACCAGCCTGCACGATTAAAGGGTACACCGTGCGCTGCACAAAGCTCTTCAGCCTCGTCGATATCTGCCAGAGTAATTGGCTTAGTCAGGTATTGTTTGATGAACATCTGCAAGCCAAAGAATACTGTCGCAGGATAAACACCACCGCGAGATTCAATATAGCTAGAGACATATTCAGCACCTTCAGGGTACTGAACGAAGTGAGAGGTTTTGTAAGAGTCAGT
>CAZZEV010000401.1:0-2544 GCA_964653305.1 uncultured Cellvibrionaceae bacterium
CGATAAATTTGAAGCCTATTTTGCGCACCACAGCACTTCTGCTATCGATAGCCTAGTGCGCTTGTTGGAGTCACCCTTTCAAAGTTTGATGACCTGGTTGGTAATTGCAATTGCCGTGGCTATTCCAGCGGCGCTTTATATTGGCTTTGCCAATTTGCAGCATTTGGGCGAGAACTGGGAAGGCTCCAGCCAAGTCTCGGTATTCCTCCGCCCGGAAACGACCGATGCCAGAGCAGAAGAAATGCGCGCTAAGCTAGCGACCCGTGCGGATATCGCCAAGGTAGTTTATGTCTCCCCCGCACAGGGTTTAGAGGAGTTCAAAGCGCAATCTGGCTTGGGCGAAGTGGTTGATAGCCTTGAGAAAAACCCGTTACCCGGTACTTTATTAGTGACTCCGCGCTTGCAAAATGGCAGTGACGCCGCCATAACGTCGTTAGAACAATCTTTACTTGCAGACCCTGCAGTTGCCGATGTGCGTTTAGATATGCAATGGGTCAAACGCTTACAGCAGCTGCTGACGCTGGGTAAGAAAATGGTATTCGGCTTGGGTGGCTTGCTTGCCCTAGGGGTTTTGCTGGTTATAGGCAACACTATCCGCCTTGCCATTGAAAACCGTCGCGATGAAATTTTGGTCGTAAAACTGGTGGGCGGCACCGATGCCTACGTAGCGCGCCCCTTTCTTTACACGGGTTTGTGGTACGGCATTGGCGGTGGTTTACTGGCTCTGGTGATATTGGGAATTGGCTTTTTTTGGGTATCGAGCACTGTTGATCAGCTGGCGGCGCTCTACCAAAGCAATTTCCGTTTACAGGGTTTGGGATTTTTTGGCAGCATCCAGTTGGTGTTGTTGGCGGGGTTGACCGGTTGGATAGGTGCTTGGATTGCGGTCTTCAGGCATCTGATCCAAATTCAGCCCCGTTAACGTATATCAGTGGGAATGTATGACAAGCATCACTTGCGGAACTTTCCGTTAGATAGCACTCTAAAAAAACAAGTGCTAGACTCTAGCCACGCATGAAATCATGCACGGTAAAACGAGATTCTTAGCTAAACTTAATGTAGTACCTCGACGTTATTGGAGAAGTTGAATGAGCACAAGCACAAGTCTGCAGCCCATAGGCGTACTCGCCCCCGGCGCAAACCTGAACGCCTATGTTCAAGCGGTGAGCGCTTTTTCTATCCTCACGGTTGAAGAAGAGCAAAAACTGGCAAATGATCTTTATTTTAACGGCAACCTCGACGCAGCGCGTAAGTTGGTTATGGCGCATTTGCGCTTCGTGGTACATATCGCCCGCTCCTACAATGGCTACGGCCTGCCTCTGGGCGATTTGGTTCAAGAAGGCAATGTTGGTTTGATGAAAGCGGTAAAGCGTTTTAATCCTGAAAAAGGTGTGCGCTTGGTGTCTTTCGCCGTACATTGGATCAAAGCCGAGATCCACGAATTCATTTTGAAAAACTGGCGCATTGTTAAAATCGCCACTACCAAAGCGCAACGCAAACTGTTCTTTAATCTTCGCGGCGCGAAAAAGCGTTTGGCGTGGTTAAGCAACGATGAAGCTCATGCGGTTGCACAAGATCTCGGTGTAGATGTTAAACAAGTGCGCGAAATGGAAGGCCGTTTAGCCTCCTACGATGCCGGTTTTGACGCCGACGAAGATGATGAAGAAAGCGCTTATGTCGCACCAGCCCATTATTTGGAAGACAACCGCTACGATCCAGCGGTGCGTTTGGAAGAATCCAACTGGGAAGAATCCAACGTAAACGGTTTGGAATTGGCCATGCAAAAACTCGATGACCGCAGCCGTGCGATTCTGCAACGCCGCTGGTTAAACGATGATAAGGCGACTTTGCATGACTTGGCGGATGAATATGGCGTATCAGCCGAACGTATTCGTCAGCTAGAAAAGAATGCCATGAACAAAGTTAAAGCCATGATGATGGAAGCCTAAAACCTCCAAAATCATTCAAAAAGCCGCGCCTAGCGCGGCTTTTTGTTTTTCAGAGTTATCAAAAATGCAGCGATTATTGTTAAGTTTTGCCGCCATCAGCGGATTTTTAAGTGTGTGTCTGGGCGCTTTTGCCGCTCACGGGCTTAAGCATCACATTGCCGCAGAGTCCTTCGTCATCTGGCAAACCGGCGTGCAATACCAGGTGTACCACGCCCTTGCGTTGCTAGCCGTTGGCTTGCTTTACCAAACTCAAGCATCAAAAGCCTTAAAGCTGAGTGGTTTAGCCTTTATACTGGGCAGCTTTTTATTTAGCGGAAGTCTTTATGCATTGGCGCTTGGCGCTCCCAAAGCTCTGGGTGTTATCACTCCAGTGGGCGGTTTAAGCTTTTTGGTGGGCTGGGCAGCTCTGGTGGTTCATGCCCTGCGTCGCTAATTCCATTTTTTGATTTCATCTTTGTTTGGTATTTATGTCTGAAACTTTAGCGTTTATCGCCCCCGTCGCCGACGGTGAGGAAGGCTTTTTAATCAAGCCTGAATTTAAACCCAAATCGATTCGCAGCTTTGTGATTCGAGCGGGTCGCATTACTTCTGGCCA
>CAZZEV010000402.1:0-2543 GCA_964653305.1 uncultured Cellvibrionaceae bacterium
GTGGTTTAGATGTAGAGGCCATGCTGCATGGTTTAAATATCATTTATCTAGAGGATCTAAAGGAGAAGGTATCAAAACCTTTGTTGGCTATTAGCTTTCTATTGGCGCACTTGCTTCCCGCCTATAGTTTTTATCGCTTGTTTGGTCGCAAGGCGAATATTAACGATGCGGCGGCAATTTTGTTTTCGAGCGGTAGTGAAGGCACACCTAAAGGTATTGTGTTAAGTCACCGCAATTTTATGTCCAACATCAAACAAATTAGCGACGTTTTAAAAACCCGCGATGACGATGTGGTTATGGGTTGTTTGCCACCGTTCCATTCCTTCGGTTTAACCGTTACTACCTTTTTGCCAATGATTGAAGGTATCCCGGTAGTGTGCCACCCAGATCCAACCGATGTAGTGAATATCGCCAAAGCTATTTCGCGCAATAAAGTGACAGTGATGTGCGCCACTGCAACCTTTTTACGCTTGTACACCAAAAACAAAAAAGTACAGCCGCTTATGTTGGATTCGCTGCGTATTGTGGTGGCGGGTGCTGAAAAATTATCGAGCGATGTGCGCGAAGAATTTCACGATAAATTTAATAAGGTGATTTATGAAGGTTACGGCGCAACCGAAACCACGCCAGTCGCTAGCGTGAACATTCCCGACCAGTTGGATATGAATGATTGGCACGTACAAGTGGGCAGCAAAATTGGCTCTGTCGGCTTGCCCTTGCCTGGTTGCTCATTTCGTATCGTAGACCCTGCAACTTTGGAGACCTTGCCTGCAAATCAAGATGGTTTGATTCTCATTTCAGGTACACAAGTCATGATGGGCTATTTAAACGATGAGGAGAAAACCAAATCAGTTATCGTGGAGTTAGATGGTCGCCGCTGGTACAAAACTGGCGATAAGGGCCATCTGGATGAAGATGGATTCTTAACCATTGTGGATCGCTATTCGCGTTTCGCCAAACTCGGCGGTGAAATGATTAGCTTAGGCGCGGTTGAAAGTGAAATTAAAAAAGTAATTACTGAGCCAGATGTTGAATTGGTAGCCGTGAATATTCCTGATGAGAAAAAAGGTGAGCAAGTAGTACTGCTGACGACTTTGGTAATTGACAGTAATGAACTGCGCAAGCGTTTGTTAGAAATTAATTGCAACCCCATGATGATTCCTTCGGTGGTACATCAAGTTGCTGCTATTCCAAAACTGGGCAGTGGTAAAACGGATTTTAGCGGTGCAAAAACTCTCGCTTTAGAGTTGGGAGTTTAATCAGATGAAATTGAAAGTAAAAATAGTTGGGCTTGTAAGTGCAGTACTGATTTTGTCATCAGTACTGGCGCTGGCCAGCCAAAGCAAAAACGAACATCTGTTGCCTTTTCAAGAAAAATCAATCATTGATTTTCACGCTCATGTTGCCGGTTTGGGTTATGGCAATTCGGGCTGCTTTATTAATGATGAGATGCGCAACAACTTTCGGTTTAAATTTTATTTAATGGCGATGGGGACATCTCTAAAAGAATTGGAACGAGAGGGCGATCAGGTTATTTTCAAAAAAATCAGCGCTGCAGTTGCTGCATCTAAAGTTGTCGATAAAACCGTTATCCTATCCTTGGATGGTGTTGTCGATGATAAGGGGGAGTTAGATAAAGCCAAAACACAAATTTATGTTCCCAACGAATATGTGTACGAGCAAACAAAGCTCTACCCTAATTTGTTATACGCTGCGAGTATTAACCCCTATCGCAAAGATGCCATTGAACGTTTAGTACAAGCAAAAGCGAATGGCGCAGTCTTGGTGAAATGGATTCCTTCTATCATGTATATTGATCCTGCAGACCCCTTGATCATTCCGTTCTATAAAAAAATGGCAGAGTTAAATATGCCGTTGCTTAGCCATACCGGCATGGAAAAATCATTTTCATACGCAAAAGATGAGTTGGCAGATCCGCGCAAATTAGACTTGCCTTTGTCTTTAGGTGTAACAGTAATTGCTGCGCATATAGCTACTACTGGCCACTCGCACGGCGAAGAAAACTTTGATCGCATTCTGCCGATGTTTACCCAATATCCAAATTTATACGGCGATATTTCCAGTCTTACTCAAATTAATAAATTAGGTTATGTTGAAAAAGTGCTGGCACATCCAGAATTAAAGGGCCGTCTTATCTACGGCACCGATTGGCCCTTGCAATTTTTCCCGCTGATATCACCGTGGTACCATTTAGATGAGCTTAACGTTTCCGAGGCAATTAGCATCACTAAAATTAAAAACCAATGGGATAGAGATGTAGCACTAAAGATTGGGATGGGATTGGATGTAGAAGCGTTTACGTTGGGAAATACGTTGTTTGCAAATAAATCGATTTGATTTCTTGTTGAATTAACGCCAAGCATTTGTTGCTCGGCGGTAAATAACATCACCCGCAACAACTCCTTCACATCACTTACATGGCGGCGGCTGATAATGGGCCGCTGTTCTGTATCGGCCAAGCGCACTTGGTATTGACCTTGAGCGGCGCGTTCAATCGCTTCAATATGTTTTACCGAAATTAA
>CAZZEV010000403.1:0-2543 GCA_964653305.1 uncultured Cellvibrionaceae bacterium
TGCTTAATTGCTGCTCCTTTTTACAGACTTTAGGTTTTTCAATGACACGATATATATTCGTTACCGGTGGTGTTGTTTCTTCTTTGGGTAAAGGAATTGCGTCTGCATCACTCGCAGCCATCCTTGAGGCTCGCGGTCTAAAAGTGACCATCATGAAACTCGACCCCTACATCAACGTTGACCCAGGCACCATGAGCCCCTTTCAGCACGGAGAAGTCTTCGTGACTGAAGATGGTGCCGAAACCGATTTGGATCTGGGTCACTACGAACGTTTTATTCGTACCAAAATGACTCGCCGCAATAATTTCACCACTGGCCGCGTTTACGAAACTGTATTGCGCAAAGAGCGTCGTGGTGATTATTTGGGCGGTACGGTGCAAGTTATTCCGCATATTACCGACGAAATTAAACGCCGCATTCTTGAAGGCGGCCGCGATATGGATGTTGCCCTGGTCGAAATCGGCGGAACCGTAGGCGATATAGAATCGCAACCATTCCTAGAAGCCGTTCGCCAATTAAAAGTTGAAATGGGTTCGCGTGCATTGCTTATGCATTTGACACTTGTTCCTTACATCGCAACCGCAGGCGAAACCAAAACCAAACCAACGCAACACTCGGTAAAAGAGTTGCGCTCCATCGGTTTGCAACCCGACATATTGTTGTGCCGCTCCGAGCGTTTGGTTGACGAAGATTCGCGCCGCAAAATTTCCTTGTTTACTAACGTCGCTGAACGCGCCGTAGTACCTCTACCAGATGCAGACACCATCTACTCAATTCCGCGCTTATTGCAAAGCTACGGTTTGGATCAAATTGTGGTAGAACTTTTGGGCCTGCAATGTAGCGAAGCTGATTTAAGCGAGTGGGATAAGGTTGTTGAAGGCAAATTAAACCCTGTACACACCGTCACAATTTCTATGGTCGGTAAATACATGGAATTGCTCGACGCTTATAAATCATTGATTGAAGCGCTTACTCACGCGGGCATTCACACGCACACTAAAGTGAATATCAATTATATCGACGCTGAACGCGTAGAAAACGAAGGTATTGATATTCTGAAAGATGCCGATGCGATTCTGGTACCCGGTGGTTTCGGTGAGCGCGGCGTAGAAGGTAAGTTAATGGCCGTGCAATACGCACGTGAAAACAAAGTGCCTTACCTTGGTATTTGTTTAGGCATGCAATCTGTTGTGATTGAATTTGCACGCAACGTTTTGGGTTTGAAAGGCGCCAACTCAACCGAGTTTGACAAGAATTCGCCACACCCAGTAATTGGTTTGATCACTGAGTGGATTACCGCTGACGGCGAAATTGAAAAGCGCGATGAAACATCAGACCTTGGCGGCACAATGCGTTTAGGTGCCCAAGAGTGTCGTTTAGTTGCCAATGCAAAAGCCCGCGATATTTATGGTGCGGATGTGATTGTTGAACGTCACCGTCACCGTTATGAAGTCAACAATAACTATGTTGATCAAATGCAAAAAGCCGGTTTAAAAATTGGCGGCTGGTCTGCCGATGATACTTTGGTTGAAATGGTTGAGTTGCAAGATCACCCATGGTTTGTGGCGTGCCAATTCCACCCGGAGTTCACATCAACTCCGCGCGATGGTCATCCGTTGTTTACCAGTTTTGTGAAAGCGGCTTTAGCGAACAAAAAGTAATTTTATTTAAATAGGGAGTCGTCATCCCGTAGGGATCCAGCGACTTTGAAATTTTAAGGTCACTGGATCCCCTGCGGGGATGACGGAGACTCGAAATGATAAGTGAGTTAATGTGTCTCAAGAAATCGTAAAAGTTGGTAGTCTTCAAGTGGGTAATAGCCTGCCATTTGTTTTGTTTGGCGGCATGAATGTACTTGAATCGCGCGATATGGCAATGCAAGTGGCAGAAGCCTATGTCGATGCAACGCAAAAGCTCGGAGTTCCCTACGTATTCAAAGCGTCTTTCGATAAAGCTAATCGTTCTTCTATACATTCTTATCGTGGCCCAGGCATGGAAGAAGGTTTAAAGATTTTTCAAGAAATCAAACAAACCTTTAATGTCCCAATTATTACCGATGTGCATGAAATTGATCAGTGTGCGCCGGTGGCTGAAGTAGCTGATGTTATTCAATTGCCCGCATTTCTTGCGCGTCAAACCGATTTGGTTGTCGCTATGGCCAAAACCGGCGCAGTGATTAACATTAAAAAGCCCCAGTTCCTAAGCCCTGGCCAAATGAAAAACATTGTCGAGAAATTTGGCGAGTGCGGCAACGAACAAATTATTTTATGTGATCGCGGCACTAACTTCGGTTACGACAATCTCGTGGTCGATATGCTTGGTTTTCGCACCATGCGCGAAGTGAGCGGTAATGCGCCAGTGATTTTTGACGTAACTCATTCGTTGCAATGTCGTGATCCCATGGGGGCTGCCTCCAGTGGCCGTCGTCATCAAGTCGCAGAACTGGCACGGGCAGGTATGGCGGTTGGTTTGGCTGGCTTGTTCTTGGAAGCCCATCCTAATCCCGATAAAGCCAAATGCGATGGTCCAAGCGCATTGCCCTT
>CAZZEV010000404.1:0-2537 GCA_964653305.1 uncultured Cellvibrionaceae bacterium
TGATTGTTGGTTTGCTGGTGAGTATGTTTCAAGCAGCAACCCAAATTAACGAACAAACATTAAGCTTTCTGCCGCGCTTAATTGTGACTATTGCGACTATCGCTATTGCGGGAGCGTGGATTATTACCAAGTTTACAGATTTATTTAATCGGCTTTATACCAGTATTCCCACGCTAATCGGGTAAAACCACATGCAAGAGCTGGTGGTTAGTGAAGCGCAAATTAACCAATTTATTGGTCAGTATTTGTGGCCCATGATTCGCATTAGCGCGTTCTATTTTGCGGTACCTATTATAGGTGCCCGCACTGTGCCAGCCCGCATTCGTATTATTCTCTCACTATTCACAGCTCTTTTAGTTGTCCCTCTGTTGCCCAATGCTCCTGTTGTTTCTTTTATGTCTTTGGCGGGGATGCTGATGATAGTCAAAGAAGTTATTATTGGGCTTGCGCTTGGTTTTATGTTGCAAATTGTTATGCATGTTTTTGTGTTTGCAGGGCAGTTAATTGCATTGAAATTGGGTTTGGGTTTTGCGGCACAAAACGATCCTTCAAGCGGCGTGAGTGTGACGGTTCTGTCGCAATTTTATTTATTGTTATCAACATTATTATTTTTAGCCATTAACGGCCATTTGGCGGTCATTAATATGATCGTTGATAGTTTTACCGCTTTCCCCGTTGGTGGCCCCGGTCTTTCTCCCGACGATTACTTATTAATCATTCATATGTTTTCGTGGATGTTTGCAGCAGGTTTATTAATTAGTTTGCCTGTATTTACTTCCATGATGATTGTTAATCTTTCGTTTGGTGTTATGGGGCGCTCTGCACCGCAGCTCAATATTATTAGCGTGGGGTTTCCCATTACGCTCATGTTTGGTTTTATTTTGATGTGGTATACCTTAGCCAATTTTTTGCCGCTTTTTTATCAAATCATCGAAGAAGGTTTGAATACGGCAAACATGCTTGTGAGGTCATCGTAAATGGCCGAAGACGACAGTCAGGAAAAGACGGAAGAGGCCAGTGGCCGAAAGATTGAGAAGGCGCGCGAAGAAGGGCAGGTTCCCCGATCGCGCGACCTTACAACATCGGTTGTACTTTTGTTGGGGGCTTTAGCTCTCCTATATTTTTCCGATTTTATGGGCGGAAAATTTGTTGAGATGACGCGTGCTAATTTTATTATTTCGCGTGAAGCTATTTTCGATCCCAATGCCATGATTGGTCATTTTGCATCCGCCATGTATATGGGCTTGGTGAGCATGGTGCCGTTTATGGCCTTGATGTTGGCTGCGTCGGTTATAGGCCCAGTTGCTTTAGGTGGTTGGTTGTTTAGCGGTGATGCACTCATGCCTAAGCTCAGCAGAATGGATCCTATGGCAGGCTTAAAGCGCATGTTTTCCATGAAGGCGCTCATCGAATTACTAAAAGCCAGCGCAAAAGTGACGATTATTTTGGGTACTACTATTTGGCTGCTCAACTATTACGCTCAGCCTATGTTTCGTTTGAGTGACCAAGATGTAAGCACTGCGATTATTGAATCGACTAAAATTAGTGCTTATGCGCTTATTATTTTATCGGCATGTACCTTATTAATCGCCGCTGTGGATGTGCCCTTGCAGCTCTTCGAGTACAACAAGAAATTGAAGATGTCTAAACAGGAGGTGAAAGACGAATCCAAAGATACCGATGGTAAACCTGAGGTTAAAGGTCGCATCCGTCAATTACAGCGCGAAATGGCACAGCGCCGCATGATGGCGAATGTCCCCAATGCTGATGTCATCATAACCAACCCAACGCACTATGCCGTCGCCTTAAAATACAACCCAGAATCTATGGCCACTCCGGTTCTATTGGCGAAAGGTGGTGACAACATCGCCCTCAAAATTCGCGAGATTGCCAAGGCGCACGGTATAGAGATTATCGAGTCACCCGTATTGGCGCGTGCTATCTTCCATACCACTGAGCTTGATAACGAAATTCCCGCTGGGCTCTATTTAGCCGTTGCTCAGGTTCTGGCTTACGTGTTCCAGTTGCGCTCCTACCGCAAAGGTCGGGGCCAAAAGCCCAAATACCCTAGTAATCTCAATGTGCCGCGGGATATGTATTTTGATTAATGGCGAAGCTTTCGGTCTAAAATTGTCCGCATTGCCGCATATTTCAGCCGTGTGCTGTGTTTTTAGTCGGTGCAGCAAAATACCTCTGGAAAACTAAAAATTATCGTTGACGGCAGAAAACTCGTTGATATAATGCGCCCCACTTTGCCAGTGTGGTGAAATTGGTAGACACACGGGATTCAAAATCCCGCGCCCTTAAAAGCGTGTCGGTTCGAGTCCGACCACTGGTACCAAATGCGAAGTAACGAAAAGGCCTGCAGAAATGCAGGCCTTTTTTGTTTGTGTTGCCACCATAATTTGTTTTTTAGCCTTAATTAGCCCTTGCTTGCTTATTCGTCGTTAGAGCCTGTTAGAATTCGCACAAATCACGCGCTTAAGTAATTGCCATGCTCAATCACAATACCCCTCAAGCCATTATGTTTGCCGATG
>CAZZEV010000405.1:0-2535 GCA_964653305.1 uncultured Cellvibrionaceae bacterium
CAAAATATTTAGAATTATCTGTCTTTTAGGATTCTAAGATGTTGATTCTTAAGAACTTCCAATCTTCTCTATTGTGTCGTCCACTGTTCAGGCGCTTTTGTCTTTACTCTAGGGATAGCTAAATTGAGGTGTCTACTATTCGAGAGGTACTAGGGTGCATAGAGAAGCAATTCGAGCTTGGTTAATCCGTTGGATCTATCTACTAACCTTCGGCCACTTCGCTGCTGGTATTTTACTGGCGTGGTTTTCTAATCTCAGTTTTTTTGACCACTATCATCAATCCATACTTCATCAAATAGGCGATTTTTCTGTGGCGGCCCACCAACTTCAGGTGTGGTGGTTAAGTTTGTTTGGCGCAACCCTGCAAAACGTGGCAATTTTTATGGGTGTGCTTACTTATGTGGGTAATAAGCAACGCAGTGCTTTTGTTTGGGGCTGGATGATTGTGGGTTTAATCTTGTGGGCACCACAAGATATTTTGATTTCGCTGCGAATAGGTCTTTGGTTGCATGTTTGGGTGGATTCGATTGTACTGTTGCTGATGCTGCCTCCCTTGATTGTATTGTGGTGGGTTGATCGAAAATCGGTTATTGCTCGTAGTACTTAAATGATTTTAGATCTTTGGGAGCAAATGCAATGTCGTTAAGTTTCGGGGTCAGCGAGCAACGTGTTCTTGTAACGGGCGCTACGGGTTTTATTGGCAAGCTTTTGGTCAAGGCATTAATCGCCAACGGGCAACAAATAACGGTGCTAACCCGCAATGCCAAAAAAACTGCTTTGATGTTTGATGACAAGGTGAAGTGCGTTGAAAGTATGGATGAGCTTCCTGCTAATTATCCTATCGATACTATCGTCAATTTAGCCGGTGCGCGTATTTTGGGTTGGCGTTGGACGGAATCGCGTAAAGCCGAATTACTAAAAAGTCGGGTGAGTTTGACCCAGGCTATTGTTGTTTGGATTGCAAAAGCTGAAAAAAAGCCAAGGCTTTTTTTATCTGCATCGGCGATTGGTTATTACGGCATTCAAGCGATTGGCGATAACACGGAATTAACGGAAGATGCTCCCACACAAAATATTTTTATGGCGAAGCTCTGCAGCGATTGGGAAATGGCTGCGCAATCTGCCGAACAATTTGGTGTGAAAGTAGTGCGTATGCGCTTTGGATTGGTGCTGGGGCATGGTGGTGCTTTACCCATGCTGCTCTTACCTATTAAGTTGTTGTTGGGTGGAAAATTAGCTAGCGGTAAGCAGTGGTTGTCGTGGTTGCATGTGGATGACTTACTAGGTGCTATCGCGCATATTTGGCGCTTGCATCAAGCAGAAGACACCAAGGCAAGTGTTAAGCCGGTTTATAACTTCACTGCGCCAGAAGCGCTCACGCAGTTTGAATTTAGCAAAGTGGCTGCCAAGGTTTTGCATCGCCCCTGCTTTTTCCCAACACCGGGTTGGCCTATGCGTTTAATTCTAGGTGAACAGGCCGATTTATTATTGGAAGGGCAGCGTGTTGTTCCCGTCAATCTACTTGAGAGTGGATTTCAGTTTACTTATCCCGATGCCGAAAGTGCTTTGCGCAGTCTTACATAGTGAAAAAAATGGAAAATTCTTATCCGCCACATGTAAATGCCGACGATCAAATTATTATGTTTGATGGTGTGTGCAAACTCTGCAATGGCTGGAGCCGTTTTATTATTCGGTTTGACACGCACAAAAATTTTAAGCTCTGCGCGGTGCAATCAGACGAAGGGCAAGCGATATTAAAATGGTTTGGGTACCCAACAGATTTTTATGAAACTATGCTTTTGATCCAAGGGAACCGCGCATTGGAAAAATCCGATTCTTTTTTGGCGATCGCAGAGCAGTTACCCTTTCCTTGGGGTTTAATGCGGGTATTTAAAATCTTCCCTAAAGGTTTTCGTGATTGGTTTTATGATCGTATTGCGTTAAATAGGTACACGATTTTTGGTAAGTACGATGTTTGTATCTTGGCAACGCCGGATCATGAAGCGCGATTTTTGCGTTAACTATTCTTTAAATGACGCCAGTATTGGTTGAACTCATCCTCTGACCAGCTTCCTTTTTTAGTCGCTTCTATATAAGCGGGGCGCTGCTTGATTCTGAGCAAATACTCGCTGGTGTGCGGGTGTGATGCTTGCGTAAAAAATCGGTTCGATAACGCACTTAGCATAAACTCCATAAGAATATCTGCCCCTGTAAATGTATTTCCTGCAAAAAAAGCATGGGTGCTGAGGTGCTGTTCAATCATTTGCATTTCAGATTTCAAATTCTTGTGAAGAAAGCCTGCATTTACTTTTTTGAAGATTAGCCTAACGACCGGTCTAAAAATGAATGGAGTGCCTCGTGTAATTCTGGTAAAAACTTGTGACATGGCCAAGTAAGGCATGAGTGATGCTTCTGAAAAACTCTTCCAATAAACATAGTTGATTTGTTCAACACTCTTCTCTGCGGGCGAGAGGGATTCTTTTCCGTATGTAGCTACCAAGTAGTCAAATATTGCGCCGCTTTCTGCAAGATTGA
>CAZZEV010000406.1:0-2531 GCA_964653305.1 uncultured Cellvibrionaceae bacterium
TGGCTGAACGCCTTTCTGCAACCAGCAAAAGACTTGCACAATTCCCTGCGAGTGCGGCTATTTTCTTGGATAAAGACAACCAACCCCTGCCCGCGAATTCACAACTACAACAAAAAGATCTTGCAGCAACTTATCGAGCAATTGCCAAGCAAGGGCCCGCGTATTTTTACCAAGGCGATTTTGCAAAAAAAACGGCAAACTGGATGAAGCACAACGGCGGCATCATTACGCAAAAAGATTTCGCCAATTATCAAATTAAATTGCGCGAACCCGTGGTCTCTGAGTTTGCAGGCTACACACTTTATGGGTTCCCACCACCCAGCTCTGGTGGCACCCATGTCGCACAAATTTTAAATATTTTGGAACAATTTGATTTAAACAAAATGTCACAGGCAGAGCGTTATCACTTAATTGCAGAAGCCATGAAATTTGCCTTCGCAGATCGCGCACATTGGTTAGGCGATGGTGATTTCACCAAAGTACCCGCAAGCCTTACCGATAAACGTTACGCGAAGATTATCTCGCAAAAAATCAGCCTTGAAAAAACCACCGCCGATATTAACCACGGCAATCCCGATGTGGATATTGAAGCGCTCATGAATAAACATACTACGCATATTGCTGCCGCTGATATGGCGGGTAATTGGGTTGCCATTACATCTACGGTCAATACCAGCTTTGGCAGCAAAGTGGTTATTCCCGGGACTGGTGTGGTTTTGAACAATCAAATGGATGATTTTTCTGCGCAAGTGGGCGCAGCCAATGCATTTGGTTTAGTTGGCTCAGATGCAAACGCTGTTCAAGGTGGTAAACGCCCTCTTTCGAGCATGAGCCCAACACTCGTATTTAAAAATGGCGTACCTGTAATGACCTTGGGTGCAGCAGGCGGGCCGACCATTATTTCGCAAGTTATACAAACACTGTTATACACCCTGAATGATGGCATGCCTGCAGAAGAAGCCATGAAGCAAGCACGCATCCATCAACAGTGGAATCCCAATCTTTTATTTGTAGAGGCCGCCATGCCAGAAAATGTGCAGCAATCTTTAAAAGACAAAGGCCACGAATTAAAAATTTGGGCACGCATGGGTGCATCGCAAGCAATCCAATTGCGCGATGGAAAACTAGTGCCCGTTGCCGAGCCACGTGTCATATCCCAAAACAAAGGGCAATAATGTGCAACAACGTCTAAATGCAAGCCACATTATTAATTAGTACTGAACAATTTATAGTGAGAGAACATCATGAATAACCCACAACGTGACATAACCCTACGTTTTTTAGCTGAACCGCAAGACGTCAATTTCGGCGGTAAAGTTCACGGCGGCGCCGTCATGAAATGGATCGACCTTGCAGCCTACGCGTGCTCGGCAGGCTGGAGTGGCCGTTACTGCGTAACGGCTTACGCAGGTGGAATTCGCTTTGTATCGCCCATTCATGTCGGCAATTTAGTAGAGGTCAGTGCGAAAATTATTTATACAGGCAAGTCATCCATGCATATCGCGATTGAAGTAAATGCATGCGACCCAAAATCGCTAAACAGAAGGCTAACGACCCATTGCATCGTCATTATGGTCGCCGTCGATGAATCTGGGCACCCCGTTAAAGTTCCTGAATGGGTACCACAAACGGATGATGATAAACAGCAGCATGCAACGGCAATTAAGCTAATGGAAATGCGGAAAAAAATTGGCGAGGAAATGCAGATTTTTGTGTAGATAAAACCGTAGGCTCAATAAAGATTCAATCTTATTGAGCCTTCTTAAATGTTATTCAGCCTGCTTAGATATTCTCTCACCACCACAGGCAACTTTCTTTCCATCTGCGGCTACTTATCGGTTAAAAACGTTTACTGCACCCAAGCAAATCTATTTACAGGAAACGCTTCCAACAACTTAGGCCTCAATATAGCGTTTGAAAATTTCGCCAGCATCGAAGTTTTGAATTTCGCGGCGACGCTCGGTGTATTTTGAATCTACTTGACTCACCGTTTCATTAATAATATCTGGCAGATTTAAGATCATCTGCTCAGGGAGTTCTTTAATGGAAAACATCCTATTTACGGCATCTTGCGTTTGCTGCAAAGTACTCAGCTGCATTTGCACTTCTTTAAATTTCTCAGAAATGCTAAACAGGGCTTTATAGATATCTTTCACTTTTTCGATTTGCTTTTTATCGATATCTATGGACATTTCTTTATCGCCAATACGGAATTTTAATTCCACATCTAAATCTACTGTACCTGCAGTTTCGAGTCGCACATTGCTGATGGGGTAGTGTTTGTAAGGGTAGCGGTTCAGGGTACGCTTTTTACTAATGGCAATATTGCCATCCAAGTGCATTACCGCCAAATTGGTAAAGCAGTATTCATCGATTTTTGATTTTATAAGCACAATGATTTTTTCATTGTCTTCCGTAAAAATGTAATCGTCGATATCGGTTTTATCAAAGTCCTGTGGATCGATGATTTTACCAATATCGCTCAACCCCAACATATCGGCAGCTAAATTTTTGAACATATCCTAGTCCTC
>CAZZEV010000407.1:0-2531 GCA_964653305.1 uncultured Cellvibrionaceae bacterium
CGTTGTTTTTATTGGTAAATACGCATATATATCATATTTATACCATTATATTCACAACATCAGCCAAGTTTGTCAAGCGCAGGATTAAGATTTCTTAGTGGCAGAACCTGTTGATAATAATGGTCTTTTTGACTTTATGTCGCATAAATCATTGTTCTTGGCGTAGCCTAAAAGTATAGGTAAGAGGGTGGCTTGTGGTGGATTGACTCTAGTGATTTGTATCTTTTTTTTCGCCAGGGCTTGGGTAAGTTGGGTAAATAACCTTGAAGACTCATTTAAAACCAGTAAAGTTGGGCCACATTTATTATTGGGAGCTGATTTTTATGAAAAGGTCCTTTCTATTATGTTTGAGCAATTTAGTATTGATTGCAGGTTTAGTGGCAACAAACCTCAGTTACGCAGAGGGTCAATTTAAGCTGCTTGTTCTCGCCATTCCCAATAAATATCACTACGAATATATTCCGGTTGCACGGGAGAGTTTGGAGAAGCTTTCTAAGCTTCATGCATTTGAATTCACGTGGACAAACAAACCACAAGTGTTTGAAGACGATTTAAGTCAGTATGCGGCAGTGGTTTTTATGAACACACCTGGTGAAGAATTAAATGAAGCTCAGCGCAAAAAATTTGAAGACTACATGCGTGCGGGCGGCAATGCGGTAGTAGTGCATCGAGCAATTATTACCCCGCCTAGTGCATGGCCTTGGTATGAGCAAATGGTGGGGCGCTCGTTTAAAATTCATCCAATGTTGCAAACCGCTGTGGTCAATACGGTCGATAAAAACTTTCCCGCGACCTTTGGTTTGCCCGAACGTTGGATCTGGAGTGATGAATGGTATGAATTTACTAATCCGCACAATGTGAAAATTAATCCCATTTTAACTGTCGACGAAACCAGTTACGACCCAACTAAAATCTGGCCGGGCCAAGTGGCGACAGGGATGGGTAAAAATCATCCAGTCAGTTGGTATCACCAACATGAGCAGGGTCGTGTGTTCGTCACTGCGCTCGGCCACAATGTGGAGATGTATAAAGACCCGCACTATTTTAATCATTTGCTGGGTGGTATTTATTGGACTGCAACTGGCAAAGGCATTCAACGATAGCCAAGCTGGGACGCATGAAAAATTACGACACAGGTTTTGCATGGCAAGCTAAACTAGAAAGATCTTTTCTGAGGTAGCTTTTATGTTTGATCTTGCGAATGTGCCAGAAGCTCTACATCTCTCTGCGAATCGTCATTGGGAACAATTTGAACAGAATCGTCTCAAGCAGGAATTGCCCGAGCTTAAGTCATTGTTGGCTGAGCACATCTCTCCCGATGAATTTAATACACAACTAACTCGCGCATTTGCCGCAAGCGAATTTATTGCTAAAACCTGTGCAATTCATCCATCGTTTCTAATTGAGTTGGTTCAAACGGGTGTGTTGTTTTCACCAATGGGTGATGATGCACTTGCTGCTTTTGAAACCGCTATTACAGCCTGCAAAAATGATCTCGAATTAGATAAGACCCTGCGCCAATTCCGCAACAAAGCCATGATTCGCATTATTTGGCGCGATTTAAATCGCTGTGCGCCCATGCGTGAGATTACATCTGAGCTTTCGCGCTTTGCGGATGCGGCGATTCAGTTGACGGCTAATTTCCATTACCGCGAATTAGAAAAAATGTACGGTGCACCCATAGGGCGTGACGCGGGTATTGCACAGCCCTTATTGGTTTTAGGTATGGGGAAATTAGGCGCGCGCGAATTAAATGTTTCTTCTGATATTGATTTGATTTTCACCTTTCCTGAATCAGGCTCAACAAATCACGAAAGCCGCGTGTTAAGTAACCAAGAATTTTTTACCAAGCTCGGCCAAAAATTAATTAATAGTTTAGATAAAGTCACCGCAGACGGTTTTGTATTCCGTGTGGATATGCGCTTGCGCCCCAATGGGCAAAGCGGGCCTTTGGTGCTGAATTTTGCGGGTATGGAAGATTACTACCAAACCCAAGGCCGCGATTGGGAGCGCTACGCCATGATTAAGGCGCGCACTGTGGCTGCGGCAGTGGGTAGTGTAGATAACCAAGATTACATTAAAAGTGAACGTAAATATTTGCGTACCATGCTACAGCCCTTTACCTATCGCCAATATATTGATTTCAGTGCAATAGAATCGTTGCGTGAAATGAAAGGTTTAATTGCTCGCCAAGTGCAACGCAAAGGCATGAACTTAGATGTAAAGCTGGGTGAAGGCGGCATTCGCGAAGTTGAATTTGTGGTGCAAGTATTTCAATTGATTCGCGGTGGCCGCGATGCACGCTTACGTCAGCGCCAAGTATTAAAACTCTTGCCCATATTAGAAGAAGAAAATTATTTACCGGTGGGCGCTGGCTGTGCGCTCGCCGAAGCCTACGAATTTTTGCGCAATACTGAGCATGCCATTCAAGGCTATCAAGATCGCCAAACTCAAGCGCTACCAACAGATGAGCTTGGCCAATTGCGTTTAGCCTGGGCTATGGGTTTTGAAACTTGGGATGCATTTTTTGC
>CAZZEV010000408.1:0-2523 GCA_964653305.1 uncultured Cellvibrionaceae bacterium
CCCATGAGCTGCCTAGTATTTTATCCATTGGTACCAACTCGGTATTTTTGGATGCACAGAGCAAAACCATGTTAGACGCTGGCGACCCCAAACTATTATTGCACGACAGCAAACAAGAGAAAGTGCGGCAGTTTTTAAGCCGTGCAGAAGCCATGCATCAAATCGCAGAAGAAAAAACACTATGACCACCTCCAAAAATACCTCTTTTGCCATAGGCGCATTTATTGTGGGTGCCATGGTACTTATTTTTATTGCATTAATCTTTTTTTCTGGAGGCAGACTCTTCTCCAAAAAAGAGAAAGTCATTATGTATTTTGAAGGTTCGGTACAAGGCCTACAGATTGGCGCGCCGGTTAAATTAAAAGGTGTAGTCCTCGGCGAAATTACCGACATTCAAATTAACTTCCAAAACGATGACAAAACCATAGTCACTGCAGTAACCGCAGATTTAGTTATGGAACGTATTAATAGTAAAGGCGCTACCGTCAAAGGTGAGTTTTTTACCGAAGCCATTAACAATGGCATGCGCGCGCAGCTTAACTTTCAAAGCTTCCTAACCGGTTTACTCTATGTGGAATTAGATTTTTACCCAGAGTCGCCCGCAAAGCTTTATGGCTTGCAAACAAATTATCGCGAACTACCGACTATAGCCACACAATTTGAGGTGCTTTCAAAAAGCTTTGCCGAACTGGATATTAAAGGCATGGTGACGCATATCGATGAGTTTGCGACTGAGCTAAATAAAATCATCAAAAGCGGCGAAATTCAAACCACAATTAAAAGCGTGAACCGCGCAGCTATCTCCATTGAAAAAACCTCCAATAATCTTAGCGTTCAAGTATCACAGCTTGCGCAGAATATTGAAAAAACACGTGCAGAAATTGACAAGCTAATAGCGGAGCTAAATACCCAAACACCGGAAGTTGCAAAATCGCTTAATAAAAGCTTAAAAGATTTAAGCCTTAGTTTGGATCAAATCAATAAAACGGCCGCCTCTATCGACAATAATTTCTCTGAGGATGCACCTTTAATTAATCAACTCAACAGCACACTCAATGATATTAGCCGCTCCGCGCAAGCATTCCGCAGCCTAAGCGAAACCTTGGAGCAACAACCGGAAGCTGTATTACGCGGTAAAAACTCAACGCCTAAGGATAAATAATGATGCGCCGAATTCTTTTAATTGCCTTTAGCTGTAGTTTATTTCTGTCGTGCCAGCATTCACCGCAGAAGAACTTTTACTATTTAACGGCTCAATTAGCTCAAGAGAAAAATCAAGAACAACATTCAGCGCAAACTGAAAGCACCAAAGTTAGTCAATTGATAGGTATAGGCCCCATTGAAATCGCCGATTATCTCAATCGTTCACAAATTATCGACAACCAATCCAATAACAGTTTAAACATGGCAGACAATGCCTTTTGGGCCGAGCCGCTCGATAAGAGTATTGCCCGTGTGACCGCACTTAACTTAACCCAAGCCAATAGCGCGCGTAACTTTGTCTACTTCCCCTGGCGCAGCGACAGCAAACCGCGCTATAGCATTCGTGTACGTGTTGACGAACTCTCGCGCACAGGCAATCAGGCTAAGCTCAGTGCTAATTGGGAACTGATGGATAACGACACTAAAACTAATTTGTTGAGAAAAAACTTTACCCGCAGCACGCCAGTAGACTCAGGCGAAAAAGCCTTGGCGCAAGCCTATAGCAAATTGCTGGCAGATTTGGCCAGAGAGATGGATGCTGAACTCAGCAAGATTCCAAAATAAAGTCTTAAAGCAATAAAAAAAGCCCGCAGAATTATTGAATCCTGCGGGCTTTTTAGTATTACTAACTTTGATTAGGCTTCGCGAATTTCATAAGCGTGAGTAATCTCAACACCACCCGCTTCCAGCATAATGGATGCTGAACAATATTTAGTCGCCGAGAGTTCAACTGCACGTTTTACTTGCGCTTCTTTGAGTTCTTTACCCGTCACAATAAATTGCATATGAATTTTAGTGAATGGCGAAGGTACGCCTTCGGCGCGCTCCGCTTGTAATTCACAGCGGCAATCCGTTACGGCTTGGCGCGCTTTAGTGAGAATACTCATCACATCAAAAGACGAACAACCACCCAACCCCATTAACAACATTTCCATAGGACGCACACCGGTATTGCGGCCGCCATGATCGGGCGGGCCATCCATTAATACCGCATGACCACTGCCGGATTCCGCTAAAAACTGGGCACCATCCACCCACTTAACCACTGCTTGCATGTAAACCTCTTAAATCGATAAATAGAGCAATAATTTAGGCGGCAAGATTACCACAGGACGCAATCAAAAATGAAAATGTCACCAAAATCAACAAGCTTGGCAAAAATTCGATTTTGTTGTAGACAAGTAATGAGTCTAGGCTTATAACAACGTCACAAAGATATAGCTATAAACTGGTAGATTCTGCCTCAACAAGCCATAATAAGAATATTTATCGCCCTAGGCTTATGAATTGCAATAGGCTTACTAGCTTACTAACAGGAGC
>CAZZEV010000409.1:0-2521 GCA_964653305.1 uncultured Cellvibrionaceae bacterium
TAGCGCAACTGCCCGATTATTACGTAGATGAACACCTCGCCAGCGGTCGCTTACAATCGGTATTGGAGGAGTTCCACTACCAAGATACGGAGTGAGGGTGGTCTATCCGCAACAGCGCTATCTCGCACCTAAGGTGCGATTTTCTATTGATTTTTTAGTTGAGCGATTTGCGAAAGGGGTGGCGGGGCTTATGTTTAAAAGGGCTGGCGGGTTATTAAATGCACTTAATCACCTAATCTTCCCGCGCGCGCCAAATCCGTAAGATATAAATGACAACGTTATTAATTTCATGGCGCATTTCGTATTGCCCTATCAAAATGCGGCGTACTTCGCAGGTTAAGTTAAGCGATCACGCTCTTCTTGGTCGATCCACGCCGTTATTGCCTGTTTAACACCCCAACCGCGCATGTTTTCATAAGCGCGTTGGGGCTCAGGTTGGCTTTGTTATTCTCCGAGCGTGTTTAGATAGCCTCCCTCCACGCTGTCTTGTTCGTATAGCTGGCTAGTTGCTGTTCTACGTGCGTCAGGGGTAGCTCTAACTCTTTAGCATCCTCAAATGCTTTTTTCTGCCATTTCACAGCATCGTCAAAATGACCCGTTTCTGCCGCTGCCGCTGCTTGCGCTTGGTAAAAGCTTAATTTATCGACATGAGAATCATCAACTGTCAGCAACAATTCTTGCGCTAATTTTCCATTGCGATATTTTGCATCTGCGTGCGTAGCGAGTAGCCATGCATATTTAACTCTGGCAAATTTATTGACCTCGGCGGCTTTACTTAGCCAATAAAAGCCCTTTTCATCATTTTTTTCAAATCTTGCGCCACTGAAAGCTTCAATAGCTAATAAATACTGCGCATCACTAACACCACCTTTGGCTGCCTTTAGTAGCCAGCCCATGCTTTGAACTGAGTCTGCAGAGCACATGTTGCCATAAAGAATGTTGCGTCCAAGAAAATAACTTGCGGTGTAACTACCCTGAGTAGCAGCGCTTGTATACCACTCGTTAGGATTGTCTGCCAGTTCATAATCTTTGGCAAAAGAAGGGACAGTTTCTAATAAATAAGCAAAAGTTAATTTATCTTTGCTGCTGCCAGCTGAAGCTTTGTCGCGGGCTTGGTTAATGTATTTCGTAATTTTTTTATCAGAATATTCTGTACCATCAATCGTAAAATTAAAACGTACTTTAACACCATTAACATCGACAGGTTTTCCGTTCACCAATAAAGGCTCATATTGGAATTTTCGTAACACGCTTAGGACTGCAGTTCCAAAGAGCGGGTCACTAGCATAGTAGACTGTTTGATCTCTTGTAAATCCATATTTGTCTATAGTAAATGCAACATCTGCCATGCCAGACACTCCACTTCTCGCTAATCTTTCGGGATATTCTGGCCTTACCATTTTGATAACCCGCTGTGCTTTAATTTCTGCCGTCTTGCCGACAAAGCTCGGTGTTAATTTGTTTTGGATGGCTTCATTGCTAAATTTTGCAAATAAAGCCTTGTATTCTTCATCCGCTACTTTTTTTTCATCGTCAGTAAATTTGTTATAAATCCGTATATTTAAACCATCGTCTTTATAAGATTGGCTTTGCGTTGCGAGCGTCATCCATGCATAAGCGGTAATTTTATTTTTTTGGACAAACTCACCGCGATAATACATGGCACCAACATTTTGTTGTGCATCGTTGTCGCCATATTGTGCGGCTTCCAAAAATTCGGAATAGGCTTTTTCAAAATTACCTGACACATAATAAGTATTTGCCAAATCAAAATCCGCATAACAGTTCTTTGCACACAGAAAAAATGTTACGACAAAAAAACAATAGTAGATATTGCGCTTCATTAAAAAGCCCCTCTGGTTTATTGTGAATGCTGTTCAGTGTTAATTATGGTTATAGCTTTAGGGTTGTTGACCAGATATATAAATTTTGCTTTCTTTAGGGGGTTAATGGACAGAGTTTCTCCGTTCAGAACAAAGGTGACCGTATTTGTTTTTGCATCTCGGCTTATTGCAAGCTTATAGGTTGTACCCCACGGTATTTCTTTAGGAAAATAAGCGGTTAGTATTTCGTTGCTTGTTTTGTCGTAAGTGATGGAGACTTGATGCCCTGAAGCACAGCCTTGATCGGAAATAATCATTTGCGCTGCGGAGCTGAAATCGTCTTTGGTGTTTTTGCTGGTTGGAAGGTAAAAACTGACCCTGGATTCCATGGGCACAGTAAACGTAAATTCGGGTGCACTTGAAATTGGAATAAGGATTTTTTCAAACTCTGGCTCATTAGGCAGAGCGCTAAAAGCGTTGTTGGCGGCAGTGGCGAAGACTAAGCCAACCGTCAAAATAAAAGCATGAAGACAATAACATGTAGGCATAACGGTACCTTTTGTCGTTTTTAGAGGTGAAATCATAACAGAGAGCCAGTTTTAGGGCATATTTAACGCGCAAATTGGGTGTAAAGAGACTTTTTCTTGACATCCCCGCGTCACCTGCGAAAATTGCGATTCCTCCAGATGGCTGCAAGA
>CAZZEV010000410.1:0-2516 GCA_964653305.1 uncultured Cellvibrionaceae bacterium
AGACATGGACTCGATTTAATGAATATCGCTGAGATTAACCTAGAGAATGCCAAGCAACTATTGGTTGATGAATCTTTCACTCGTCCAGTGCTGATTGATTTTTGGGCAGATTGGTGTGCGCCCTGTAAAAGCTTGATGCCGATTTTAGAAAAACTTGCCAACGAATATGCCGGTGCTTTTTTATTGGCGAAAGTCAATGCGGATGAGATGGGCATGATTTCATCACAATTCGGCGTACGCAGTTTACCCACAGTGATCTTAATGAAAGATGGTCAGCCTATAGATGGTTTTGCTGGTGCTTTGCCTGAAAAAGAAGTGCGTGAGCTGTTGGAAAAGTATTTGCCCAAACCTTGGGAGAAGTTTGTGAATGAAGCGCAGGCTTTTATTATGGCGGGCGATTTTAATGCAGCCTTACCATTACTGCGTCAAGCTTATGAAGATTCAAAACAGGATGCTGCCATCGCCTGCTTAATGGCGCAATGCCATTTGGAATTGAATCGTATCGACAATGCCGAAGCGATTTTGGCGACCATCAAAATGAAAGATCAGGATGCGCATTACGAGCAATTGCTGGCGCAAGTCGCGCTTAAAAAACAGGCTGCTAAAACGCCTGAGTTATTAGCGCTTGAAGCTGCGCTCGCTAATGAGCCCGATAATTTACAGATTGCCTATCAACTGGCAATTCAATACCACGCGGAGGATGCCTATCGCCCAGCCTTGGAGTTTTTGATCGGCATAATTCGTAAAGACCGCAATTTTGCCGAAGGTGCTGCAAAAAAGACCTTTATGGATATTTTGGCGGCGTTAGGTAAGGGCGATGCACTGGCGATTGAGTTCCAGCGCAAATTATTTACGTTGCTTTACTAGTTTTAGGGCGGTCAAAAATAGTTATGTATGATGAATCTCGGTAAACTACACGCTTTGCTCGGCTCTTGCATGCTAGTTGCATCGCAGGAGTCTTTGGGGTTTTGAGGGTTAAATGACGTTATTCTGCAGAGCCATCCTATTTTTGGCGTTAAGTTGCATGCTAGCCGCGTGCGATAGTCGCAACAATAGCTTGGGCTCAAGCAATCTCCCTGCATTTGTCAGCCAGAAGGGTAGTGTGTATAGCATCACTCAAGGGCAAACTCGGCTTGATATTAGCGCCAATATTGCAGGCCGTATTAGTTCGCTAAAAATTGATGGTATTGAAATGTTGCTTACCGCAAGCGAAGCTAATAATTTAATCTGGGGTAGTGTGTTTTGGTCTAGTCCACAAAGCGAATGGAGTTGGCCCCCAATCGAAACTCTTGATAGTGCACCTTATAAAGTCAGGTTGGTAGATGATCGTATTGTATTCACCAGCAAGGTTGACCCTACCACTGGCTATCAGTTTGTTAAAAGCTACGGCGTCAATACCGAGCGGCAGTGCATAAGCATAATATATTCAATTTATAATCATTCTACTGTTGAGAAAAATGTGGCTGGCTGGGAGGTCACGCGGTTTGGTCCGCAAGGCATGGCATTTTTTCCGCAGGGAAATACTGAAAGTAGCAGTGGTATTTTCTATCCTCTAGCGGTTGAACACGTTGGTGACATAACTTGGGCAAAGTATGACGTAACTAAACTTACGCGGAATCATCACAAGTTAATGACCGATGGCAAAGAGGGTTGGATTGCTTACGCTAACGCAGGAAAGTTATTGGTAAAAGAGTTTGCTGATGTACCCGTTGAGCTAATTGTTTCTGGTGAGGGTGAAATAGAACTATTTGCCAATGTTGAAAGAACATTTTGGGAAATTGATCAGCAGGGCGTTATGACTAAGCTTGCGCCAGGTGAACACTTGGATTGGGAGGTGCTCTGGCATACGCGCACTTTACCAGCATCAGTTCCCGCTACTTTGGGTAGTGATGATCTAGTCAATTATGTGCGTGGTGTTTTAAAAGGTACAAATTAATTTTTCGTAACTGCATCGAGTAGATGCAGTTATCTATTCAATATTAACGACGATTTTTCCGCGTTTTAAGCCGCCGAATTTTATCGGCCTCCTCTTTTTCTTTCGCTTTAATTTCATCCGCAAGTGTTGCATCAATCACTTCTTGCGTTGTCATCTCCGGTGTTTCAAAGGTGATTCTGCCCAGTAAACCGGCGCGCAGTTCGGTAATTAAGAGCGAAGAAACTTTTTGAATGTCCACACCGCCACCCTTGCTGGTGCAGCCGCGCTTCACACCAATCGCTTCCAACAATTCAATATCGCTTGCAGGAAGTGTTTCTAATTTGTAGCGCGTTTTTAAGGCTTCTGGGTAGGCTTTTAATAAATATTCAGCGGCGTAGAGTGCAATATCCGCGTAATCAAATACCGTATCTTTAATTGCGCCGGTAATGGCTAAACGATAACCGCAGGAAGGTGGCGTTAATTTCGGCCACAAGAATCCGGGTGTGTCGGTTAATAAAAATCCGTTATCCAATTTAATTTTTTGTTGTGATTTGGTGATGCCTGCTTCGTTGCCAGTTTTTGCGACTACACGACCAACCAG
>CAZZEV010000411.1:0-2510 GCA_964653305.1 uncultured Cellvibrionaceae bacterium
TCCCAATTAATACCAGACGTATTGGTTCTGGCTTTGGTTCAGATTTTGTCAATGGTGCGCTTGAAATTGGCATAGGCGAAACCACCCTATCCCCAGGCGGGAACACATCGGTCACAGCCTATATTGTTAACACTAAAGGTGAATTAGTTACAGACCCAATGGACGTAACTTTCAGCTCTCCTTGCCTGTCAGCAGGAAATGCAACAATCACCGGCGGAAATACTGTTGCGACCTCAGCAGGCAAAGCTATGGCGACCTATACATCTAAAGGTTGCATAGGCGTAGGCGGCGCAGACGCTATAAAAGCAACAACGACATTCCGAGGAAATGTTCTCACCTCATCAGGATATGTATTTGTTAAACCGGACTCAGCTCAAACCATTACGTTTGTTAGTGCGACACCTGAATTAGTTAGAACTGGAGGACTCGAAACATCTGTTGTTCGCTTCCAAGTGCTGGGGCAAGCAGGCAGCCCTGTTAAAGGTGTGTGCGTGAGCTTTGTTCTCAGCACTCCGGTAGGCGGGTTAAAACTCGTTCCTAGCAAATGCCTAACTTCAGATCCAGATGGGGGCAGCTCGACAGCAACAGACTCTAATGGCTTTGCTTCAACAATTGTGCAAGCGGGTACAGTGGCAACAGCAGTGAGAGTTACCGCTACGGCGAATGGAATAAGCACACAATCAAGCGTGCTGGCGGTGACCACTGGCATTCCAGACCAAAATAGCACCAGCCTATCCCTAAGCGACTTAGCTCCTGTTGGCTGGGAATATGATGGCATAAAGAGTACTGCGACTATCAGATTAGCGGATGCATTTAACAACCCAGCTCCAAACGGCACAGCCGTGACCTTTACCGCTAGCGGTGGAGCGATTGACGGCAGCTGCCTAACCTCAGGCGGCGCGTGCACCGTTGAATGGCGCAGCCAAAATCCACGCCCTCAGCCTTCGGCCACGTTTTCTTTTTCCAATATAACCGCATCTGGCTACACCTTAACCTGCTCAGATGGATCTAAAAACTGCCGCAGTGGCCGAGTCAAGATATTAGCAACGGCCATTGGCAATGAGTCTTTTATTGATGGTGATGGCTCTGGCCTCTACGATGACATATCTAAGGATTTATTTGCGACCAGCAATTCTTCAAAATGCACTCCTAGCGTACCTAACTCTTCAGCGTCTGTTGGCGTCGCGAATGGTTGTGATGATTTATCTGAAGCCTATATTGATAAAAACCTCAATGGAGTTAGAGACCCAGACGAAGAATTTATTGATTCCGTGGAAAGTAACGATCCCACATTCAATCTAGGTAATAGTAAGTACGATGGAGCGCTATGTGCTGGAAAAGCGAAAGAGAATGGCAGCTGCACAACAAAAAAAGTTACTGTCCGAGATGATATAGTTCTAACAATGGCCAGCGAAAAACCCCTTTTAGCGGGCCTTCAACCATTCTCGCTTGCAGCTGGAGCCCCTCAACGAGAGATCCCTGTTTTACTCGCAGACATCAATGGTAACGGGATGCCCAAAGGCACTACCGTGACGGTTAATACTAGCAACCTAGCAAATGCAACCGCATCCTTAAGCCTCACTGGCTCGCTCGCTATGTCTACCGAACCAACAACATTCTTACTCTTTGTGACCCCTGACGCGACTAAAACGCCATCTGGAACAGTGGCTATCAATGTAACTTACAACAATGTCACGACAACATTTACCGCCAAGGTAAATTAAATTGCTTATTTAGCTGATAAAAAATAAAATCAAAAAAATGCCCCAACTTATGGGGCATTTTTTATTATGGTCCAGGAAAACACCATAAAAATCTTGTGACCACCCAAGCAGCAACCACAAACTAAGCAGCAATAGAAAACGCAAATTTTGAGCAATCCATATCAATAAATATGGAACGTTGACGTTATCGCTTTCTAATTTCCTGCTGAATAACTTGAACCTCGCGAGGCCATGGCGATGCTTGGCTTTGTGTCGACGGGAGATTTTGTACAGCTTGACGAGCCTTAGCCGAAGTTGGAAAACGGCCAGTTACCACTACAAACCAATCCTTACCGGCACGCTTGCTTCTAAATAAAAGCAAATCTTTTTTGTTAGATTGCGAGGCAATGAAATCACGAGCCGACTTCTCATTACTCAACCCCACAAGCTGCAGGGTAAACTCTGAAGAACTCCAACCAAGTATGGTTTTTTCTTGGTCACTCAATGCTGCAGCGCTTACATTTGGAGTTATATCCACGCCTTTAGATTGGGCCGATGAAGAAGCCAACGAAAGGTCACTTTTTTTTGTTTCTTTTGATGCCGGCTTAACACTCACTTGGGCAACTTTCTGCGTCTCACCACCATCCAACGAATTTGTTTGAACTAAAGGCACAACACTTTGTTTAATGGTGGGCCCTTCTTTCGATCCAATACTCTCGATTTTATCAGGCTTCGCCAACACTTCACTTGATGTAGCAATAGACGTTTTTGCAATACTTGAAACATCGGAACTTACTTCAACGACAA
>CAZZEV010000412.1:0-2506 GCA_964653305.1 uncultured Cellvibrionaceae bacterium
CGGCAGTTTAGAAGTTGGCAAGCAGGCAGACATAATCGCCATTCATCTTGGTGATTTAGATTTACAGCCTCTTTATAACATCGCATCGCAACTCGTCTACACCAATGTCGGGCATCGCGTATCCCACGCTTGGGTAAAGGGAAAATGCTTAATGCAGAACCGCGAGCTACTAACCATTAACGAGCGCGAACTGAAAAGCAAGGTTCGCTCATGGAAAGAAAAAATTCAGAACTGAGACCTTTTATTGAGAAACCAATTATGGCAAACGTCGATACCGCTGAAATTGCAAAATTCGAAGCTCTCGCCAGCCGCTGGTGGGATAAAAACAGTGAATTCAAACCGCTGCACGATATTAATCCATTGCGCGCAAATTACATTGATCAGCGCTCGCCCGTCGCACAACGCAAAGTAATTGATGTAGGTTGCGGCGGCGGCATTCTCGCTGAATCTCTTGCTCAACGCGGCGCAGAAGTTACGGGCATTGATATGGGCGAAGCGCCTTTATCGGTTGCGCGCCTACATGCATTAGAAGTTGGCGTGACACTGAATTACGAGCGGATTACCGCTGAAGAAAAAGCAGAACAATGTGCTGGCGAGTTTGATATTGTGACCTGCATGGAAATGCTGGAACATGTTCCAGATCCGTCCTCAGTAGTAAAAGCTTGTGCAGATTTAGTGAAGCCAAATGGCGATGTGTATTTCTCCACTATCAACCGCAATCCAAAAGCTTACGCTTTCGCAATTTTAGGCGCAGAGTATTTATTAAAAATGCTGCCCAAAGGCACACACGATTACGATAAGTTTATAAAACCTTCAGAATTAGCGCAGTGGTTGCGCGCTGCCGGTTTAGAATTACAAAATATTAGTGGCATGACGTACAACCCCATCACCAAGCATTACAAGTTAGATGCGAATGATGTGAGCGTGAATTATTTGCTGCACGCAAAAAAGGTCGCTCAATAGGATCTAGCGTGTCATGAACTCCGATGTTACTTCTGAGACTCGCCGTAAATACATCCCTGTAGGCTCATCGCCGACATCCATGTCGTCGGTGGTCTCACAAGCAACACCGGAATTCATTCAGATAAGACTTGTAGGTAAACAATGGGAAAAAACTCAAAAAAAATCCGTGCTGTAATGTTTGACCTTGACGGCACTCTGCTAGATACAGCGCCAGACTTTATAGCCGTTGTAAATGAATTACTGCAAGAAAACGAACGCGACGAACTACCGCACGATATGATTCGCGCCAGCGTTTCCAATGGTTCAAAGGCGATGGTGATGATGGCATTTGCCATTGAAGAAACTCACGAAGATTTTCAGCCGCTGCGCTCACGCTTATTAGAGCTTTACACACAACATATCGCCGTATTTACCAAGCCCTTTCCCGGTATACAAGATTTGTTGAATAAATTAGCTGAACACAATATTGCATGGGGCATAGCAACCAATAAGCCTGCAGCCTACACAGTTCCGTTAATGGAACAATTAAATATGCAGCCAGCTCCAGCAATTGTGATATGCCCAGATCACGTACAAGACAGCAAGCCGCACCCTGAATCATTATTTTTAGCAGCTAAAGAATTAGGTTGTACACCGCAAGAAATTATTTATATCGGCGACCATGCGCGCGATATTGAATGTGGAAAGCGCGCAGAGAGTATCACCATCGCCGCTGCCTACGGTTATATCGGTGATGAAAATATTGATAGCTGGCAAGCTGATTATCGTGTTGACCACGCTGAAGATATTTGGCCGATTGTTCAAAAACATATTTAATTGATTATTACACTTTTGATTATTAGACTTTTGATTCTTACTCTATGAAAACTCCAGAAAAATTTACTCCATCCGCCAACAGCCTTGAAAATAAAATCATCCTCATCACTGGCGCAGGTGACGGTATTGGCCGCGTTGCCGCAAAAACCTTTGCTGCTCACGGTGCAACTGTAATTCTTGTTGGCCGCACACTGCAAAAATTGGAAATGGTTTACGATGAAATTGAATCCGCAGGCCACCCGCAAGCGGCGATTTATCCAATCGATTTTCAAGTTGCCAATGAGCAATCGTTTATTGCAATGTGTAACGCCATCAGCGATGAATTCAAACATCTCGATGGCATACTTCACAACGCCGCCGATTTAGGCCAACGCACTCCCATCGCCAATTACGCACCCGATGTTTGGATGCGCTTAATGCAAGTTAACGTAAATGCGCCCTTTATGCTTACGCAAGCCGTAATGCCCTTATTAGAGAACGCGAAAAATGCGTCTATAGTTTTTACCGGCTCAAGCGTAGGTTACAAAGGCCGTGCTTATTGGGGCGCTTACGCAGCATCCAAAGCCGCCGCAGAAAACCTAATGCAAACACTTGCAGATGAACTAGAAGAAACCACACGCATTCGCTCAAATAGCATCAACCCCGGCGCAACCAGAACCAAAATGCGCGCAGGCGCTTATCCCGCCGAAGACCCAACGACGATTAAAACTCCGCAAGATTTAATGCG
>CAZZEV010000413.1:0-2506 GCA_964653305.1 uncultured Cellvibrionaceae bacterium
TCTCAGCGTTCAGCGCGCTTATATTGATAGTGGCGCCGCCCCAGCCCGTACCGCTAATACTCACCTTGCCTTTGGCTAGGCCTTTGGGGGCCTTGTTCCAATCAATGGATACACGGATAGTTTGGTTGGTATTAACTTGCATACTAGTATAATGCAGAACAATCCATGGGTCGCTAGTTTTGGCAGAAAATTTAAAAGATTCTGTGCCTTTATTAAATACCTCAATGGTTCGAGTTTGTTTGCCGTGGCGATCAAATCGTTCCAACGCATAGCTCCCTGGTACTGGCCAAGCGGTGCTAAGCCCTTCTACAGCAACACCCATATCGGCGGCTGGCGATGGCTGGCGATCATAAAGTAATGGCATCACATTAGCGGGTGGGTTATTCCAATGGGTATAACCAATGTGTGGCTGATCCATAAAGTGTTTCCACTTTCCGTTACTCAATTCTGTATCAAATTGTTGCTGTAAATCAGCATCAGCTTTGAAGAGTGCGCGCGCTTTATCGGCGTATGCATTGGCGTTGCTGCGGCCCTGTTCGGCATAGAGGTGATTTTTACCGACCATATCGTACATTTCGGTAATAATTGCGCTGGCTTTTACGGGGTGCAGTACCAATTGGAAGAAGGCATCTTTAGATTCTTGTGGCATTTTTACGTAGAGAGATTCTGCTTTGGTGCGCAAACTTGTGATATTGCTGGTGACGCGATTGGCTTCGTCATAATTGAGTTGACTGTAAATAGTTTCATCTTGCAGCTCGGGTTTACGGCGTGAATTGTGACGGGTGTAGCCTGTCATCAGCTCTGCAATTTCGGTGGCATGCTCCCCACCAAATTCGCGCTCTGCCCACAACTTACCAAATTCTGGAATACGTTCTTTCGGCCATTGCTCTGGGTTCCAGGCCATGCGCAGGAAAAATTCAATGGGGTATTCCATGGGCTTTAAATCGCCAACATTAACGATCCAAATTTTATTGGCTTCGTACTCATAGGCTAAATTCATTTGCTCCCAAATTTTGGCGATGGGAACTGTGTTAATCCAACGATAGGAGCGCGGTCCGCCGACGTAATCAAAGTGATAATAAACGCCTGCGCCACCGACACGTTTGCGTTCTTCTGGCGTTGGTAATCTGCGAATATTGCCCCAGTTGTCGTCGCACCAGAGCAAAATCACATCGTCGGGTACGCGCATGCCGCGCTCATAAAATCCTTGTACTTCTTTATAGAGCGCCCAGACTTGCGGCACTTCAGTGACTTTTTCTTTTCCAAATACGGTACCTAATATGTCGCGTTGATCGCGCACTATGCGCTCTAAGAGTTGAACGTTTTCGCCCTCGCTCATAGGTTCATCTTGCTGGCCGCGCATGCCCATGGTGTAGAGGCTTTCGTAATCTTTATTGCGTTTTGCGCCTGCCATCCAAAAATCGTAAAGATTTTTGGAGTTTTTGGAGTATTCCCAAGGGCCGCTGCCGTGACGGTTCCATTCTTTATCGGCGCGCATCATGGGTTCGTGGTGCGATGTACCCATGACAATCCCATATTCGTCAGCGAGAATCATATTTTGAATGTCGTCATCGGCAAAGGCGTTATTCCACATCGCTGGCCATAAGTAATTGGCTTTCAATCGCAATAATAATTCGAACACTTTTTCGTAAAATTCGTGATTGTAGTTGCCGTAATTTTTCTTGACCCAATTGGTGAGCGCGGGAGCTTCGTCATTCAAGAAAATACCGCGATATTTCACCTTGGGCATTTCCTGTACCAAGGTGTTTTTTGCGATATAAATGGCACTCTTCTTTTTCACCGGAACATCTGCCCACCAATACCAAGGCGATACGCCAATTTGTTCGGTGAGATCGTAAATGCCGTAACTAGTGCCGCGTTTATTGCTGCCCACAATTACTAAGGCCTGTTTAATTTTTGGCGTTGGGTTTTGCACGACAGATATTTGATAGGCATCCCATTTGCCTCTAATACCGTTTACATCAATTTTTTTGCTAGCAATAAGCTCATCAATTAATTGGCTTTGGCCGATAGTGCCGATGATGACGGCTTGGTTTTGCAGGCTTGTTTCATCGTGGCTGATTGTCGGTTTCTTTGTAGTAACTTTCTCAATGTCGCCCTGTAAGTTTTGCACTGCACGCTGTACGCCTGCGTGATCTTTTGCGTCGACATAGAGCATTGCTGTACTGGCTGAATCGACCAGGGTTAAGTCGCCAGATTTCGCTTTGGGTGCGAGATAAGATTTTTCGCCGAGTGCCATGCACAATGAGCTGGCGGATAAAAGCAGTGCGCAGAGCAAAATTTGCCCGCGCAAGTGTTTATGTATATTCATGATCTTGCCCTGTATTGACACTCGCTCGTTATGAGCGTTTTTTTTTGAACTGGCAGTATGCGCACAGAGTTATTCTGTGCGTGCGTGCATCCCGAGATACGTACCCACAAAGCCACCAGCGACTTCGGTGCTTAGCAGGGTTGCGTCAGCGTCTTTGAGTATAGTCACAGGTTC
>CAZZEV010000414.1:0-1209 GCA_964653305.1 uncultured Cellvibrionaceae bacterium
AACGGGTACGGATGATATTTACTTGCCGGATGGATCACGGACTATTCGCTTTTTTTCAGTGCAAGATGAGTGGCAATTGCGTAAGAGTTTAGCGCTTACCGCAGGCGTGCGTTATGACGATTACTCGGATTTTGGTAGTACTACTAATCCACGTCTTGCGTTGGTGTGGGCTGCTAGTGAAAATCTGACCACTAAGTTGTTGTATGGTAGCGCCTTCCGTGCTCCTTCTTTTTCTGAGTTAGGGCAGCAAAATAACCCTGTTTCTTTGGGGAATCCAACCCTCAAGCCGGAGACTATGGATACGCTAGAGTTGGCCTTTAATTACCGCTTTAACCCCAATTTACAAACAACCTTACGCTGTTTCGTTATGAAGCTAAGGCGATGATTGATTTCATCGCGGACGCCAACGCCCCCACCAAAACCGCGCAAAACACCCGCGATCAAGATGGTGATGGTTTTGAGTTAGAGTTTAGCTGGAAGCCTGTTTCACAACTGCGCCTAAGCAGTAGCTACTCCTTACAAGATGCCACTGATGCCAAGACCAATGCAGTCGTGCCTGATGCGCCAGGCCGGCAAATTAAACTAAATGCGGATTGGGAGTTTTACCACAATTGGTTTTTCAACACACAGCTCGATCGGGTGAGTGATCGCCATCGTGCAGTTACTGATAAGCGTGCAGCAATTGATGATTACACTTGGGTTAATGTCACACTCAGAGGAAAAGATATTTTGCCTTCGTTAGATTTATCCCTCGCAGTGCGCAACGCTACCAATACTGATGCTCGTGAACCCAGCAGCGGTCGTATTGCGGAAGACTATCCACTGGAAGCGCGCAGCGCTTGGGTGGAATTGAAATATTCATTTAAATAACGGGCGACTTTGCCCGTTGTTCCCTCGCTGCCTGAGATCTCCCGCATGAGCTCCTCAACCGAATCCCCTGCGCTCAACGAATCTACAACTGAACCTAAGCGTGTAAAAGTGCAAAGCCGTAACGAGCCTTTTAGTGCGCGTGCATCCACGCGCATATGGGCGGAGCAGCCGAGCAGTGATAATCCATACATAGCGGTAAGCGCACTCTGTCACGGTTACGATTTATTTGAGCTGATGGAAAAACGCTCGTTTGTGGATGTGTTTTATTTATTATTCCGCGGCGAATTGCCGAGTGCGGCAGAAGCGCAGTTATTGCAAACTTTGATGATTGGATTAATC